>NZ_JAVUPQ010000002.1:0-213372 GCF_032029835.1 Escherichia sp. AM3
CCGACATCTAACGCCCAAGCCGGTTGCCTGATGCGACGCTGGCGCGTCTTATCAGGCCTACACCGCTGTGAAGTGCTGCACCCCGTAGGTTGGATAAGGCGGTTACGCCGCATCCGACATCTAACGCCCGAGCCGGTTGCCTGATAAGACGCTGGCGCGTCTTATCAGCATACGCCACATCCCCGGCATACCATGCCGGATGTGGCACATCATTACAACGCAATATCCGCCACTTCTTTTTGAACGGGTTTCGGTTTCAACTGCGGTTTCGGCGTACTATCTGCTGCCTGCGGCTTGTCGTATTTCAGCCCCAGCACTTCGCTGGTGTACTGCAACTCGCGTTCTGTTGCCGCTACATCACCGTTCAGCTTGCGTCCATAAGACGGAACGATCGCTTTCAACATAGCCTGCCATTGCGGGCTGGAAACGCGATCGCCAAATACTTTTTCCAGCAGATCCAACATAATCGGCGCGGCGGTTGACGCCCCTGGCGATGCCCCCAGGAGCGCGGCAATGGTCCCTTGCTGGTCACTGACGACTTCAGTACCCAGACGCAGTACGCCACCTTTCTCGGCATCACGCTTGATAATCTGCACGCGCTGCCCCGCTTGCCACAAACGCCAGTCCTCTTTTTTCGCCTGCGGATAGTACTCTTTCAACGCTTCAAAACGATCCTCTTCACTCAACATCACCTGACTCACCAGATATTTCACCAGATCGAAATTATCCAGCCCGACGTGCATCATCGGCATCACGTTAGAGGTGGTGGTGGAACTCATCAGATCCCACAATGAACCGTTTTTGAGGAATTTGGTTGAGAAGGTGGCAAATGGCCCAAACAGCACTACGCGTTTACCGTCCAGAACGCGGGTATCGATATGCGGAACCGACATCGGTGGTGCGCCAACGGATGCTTTACCGTAAACCTTCGCCAGATGGTGATTAACCACGTCCGGGTTTTCCGAAACAAGGAACTGTCCGCCCACCGGGAAACCGGCGTAGTCTTTCGCTTCCGGAATCCCCGATTCCTGTAACAGCTTCAGCGCCGCACCGCCCGCGCCGATAAAGACAAATTTGGCACGAATGTTCTGTGCAGTGCCATTTTTCAGATCGGCAACGGTAACGGTCCAGGTGTTATCGTCATTACGCTTTAGGGCGCGGACTTCGCTGCTGAGTTGCAGCGAGAAGTTAGATTTCTTCTGCAAGGAAGCAATTAACTGGCGGGTGATCTCGCCGTAGTTCACATCGGTACCAATTTCCGTACGCGTGGCTGCCACTTTCTGTTGCGGATCGCGCCCTTCCATCACTAACGGTGCCCACTCTTTGATCTGCGCGTGATCTTCAGAGTAACGCATACCGCGAAACAGCGAGCTTTGTTGCAACGCGGCGTAACGGGCGCGCAGGAAATTAACGTTATCCTCGCCCCAGACAAAGCTCATATGCGGAACGGTATTGATAAATGAACGCGGAGTACGCAGCACGCCGCGCTCAACCTGGTGCGCCCAGAACTGGCGGGAAATCTGAAATGCTTCGTTAATGGCGACTGCTTTTTCAATACTGATGCTGCCATCGGCGTTTTGCGGGGTGTAGTTCAGTTCCATCAGTGCAGAATGCCCGGTTCCGGCGTTATTCCAGCCGTTCGAACTCTCCTGCGCGACACCCTCCAGGCGCTCCACCATGGTCATCGACCATTCAGGCTCCAGCTCGCGTAAATAGGTCCCCAACGTGGCGCTCATAATGCCGCCGCCAATCAACAGTACATCAGTTTCCTGCTCCTCGGACGCTTTCGCTTTTGCCGCCATCGAAACGGCATTAAGCCCCACGGCCATCGAGAAGAGCATGGCAGTCACTTTTTTCATCTTGTTAATGCCTTACTTTTAGTCGCTTTATTGCAGGTGAGATTTGCGCGGCATCAACGGTAACACTTAAGTAACAACATTTAAATAATGTTTATAAATTATATTCTAATTTTAGAAACATTATAATTTCGTTGATTAATTATAGGGTTATTAGAAATGAAGGGATTTTTAGCATATTGACCTGACGGCAGCAGTCCGCCAGGTCAGCGTCGTAATATTATGCCGTCCGGGCAACGGCATCACGCGAAGCAGCATCGCGCTCTTCGCCCGTCAGCTCGCTAAGTTGCCCGTTGCGCATTTCCAGCAGGCGGTCGGCGTGGATAAAGTAATGATCATCATGACTGATGGCGAAAATAGTTTTACCCATCTCCTGCATCAGCGGCAGCAACACCTGATAAAACTCACGACGGAAGTGTGGATCCTGATCCGCCGCCCATTCATCCAGCAGGATAATATCGCGTTCTTCTGCCAGCGCCAGCAACAGCGCCACGCGTTTTTTCTGCCCTTTTGATAACTTCAGGTTAACAATACGCCCGTTGCTTAACTCAAGCTTATGAGCCATTTTCAGCTGCGCCAGCCACTTCTCAACCAGTTGCGGGTTAGCGGGTTTACCCTCCGGCCCCAGCAGTTGATCAAACAGCCAGACATCGGTAAACACTGCCGAAAACAGTTTGCGATAATCTTCCGGTTGTTCGCCGCTGACAGGTTTGCCATCCAGCAAGATTTCGCCGCTTTGTAGCTGATACAAGCCCGTCAACAACATCGCCAGCGTCGATTTTCCGCTACCGTTGCCGCCAATCAGAAACAGCAGCTCGCCACGTTTGATGGTGAGATTAATCGGACCAACGGAAAACGCGTTATCCTGATAAGCAAACGTCACGTTACGCAGCTCCAGCGTTTGCCAGTTGGGAAACGCCTGCGGGCGCGGAAACTCTGCTTTGAAAGGCGCGAGCGCGAATTTGTTCAGCTTGTTAAAAGCCACCTGCGCCGTCAGCAGCGTCGGCAATGCGCCAACCGCCGAAAGCAGCGGCGTACGCAGGAATAAAAGCGTCAACGAATAGGTCGCGGCAACGTTGGTATCAGCCCAACCGAGGCTGTTCGCCATCCAGAACACCAGGCCGATTGCGCCCAGCATCATGATGTTTGACCAGTTCACGGCACTAAGATGGAAGGTGTCTGCGCGAATAATATGATGGCGATACTCTTGCGCATCAGGAATGTAGAGGTTGTTAAACACATACTCGGCGCGTTCCCGGTTCAGAGTCAGCTCTTTGCGCCCTTCAAGTACAGTTTGAAAATCCGTGTACAGCTTGTCTTCGGTTTCACGCAGGGTCGCCATATGTTTGTACACCCGCGCCACCAGCACAAAACCGCCCCAGATGGTGATCGCCATCCAGATAGCCGTTACCAGCAACATTTTGCCCGACAGCATCCACAGATACGCCGCTGAACCGATAGTGAGAATGATCCCCTGCACCAGTTCCGGCAGACGCACAAAAGCAATGGTGATATTGCGCACATCGCTGGTTAACCCCGCCAGCAACGAGGCGCTACCGAGTTGTTCAATGCGCTCGACGTGAGTATCCAGAATCCGCTTGATAAATTCACTACGCAGTCGGTAAACGAAGTGATGCCCCAAAGTGGTGAGCGCCAGTTGCGATCCGAGAGTGACTGCCATCAACAGCAGCAATAATCCCAGAAACTCCGGCAACACCAGCAGACTGGTATCCGCCGTTTCGATAAGGCGCTGATTGATAAAAGCAATTAAGCCAATGCCTAATGCCGCACTGGCGAGGCTTAGCGCCATCACACTGATAAATGGCCAGCGATACTGCCGCCAGACAAGTACAAGAAGTTCCATGCAGAAAACCCGGACAATGAATTACAGCCCGCAGTTTAAACATCTTCGCGCGCACAGCAATAATAATTCTTATTTTTATTCTTTTTTACCTGCCTGACGGAATGTCAGGTTGTAGCGGCAGTCGATGGTGAGTGGATGAAACCCCGCTTTCAACGGTTGAATACCGTGATAAAACAGCCGCGATTCACCGCCCCATACCACCACATCGCCATGTTCCAACAACAAACGTTTGAGCGGATCATTTCGTTTCAGGCCGCCAAATTGAAAAATCGCGGGTAAGCCCAGAGAAACAGAAACAATTGGCGCGCGCAGATCCGGTTCGTCTTTATCCTGATGCAGCGACAGTTTCGCGCCAGGAGCGTAGCGGTTGATAAGACAAGCATCTGGCTGGAAATCTGGATAGCCCGCCGCCGTAGCCGCACGTTGACATAAATTATGAAAACTCTGTGGCATGGCGGGCCACGGTTTATTTGTTTGCGGATCAATGGGCGAATAGAGATAACCTTGCCGATGGCTCGTCCAGCCCAGATGCCCACAGTTGGTCATCGCCACCGACATGGTATATCCCCCGGGGGTGACCATCTGGCGAAACGGCGACTGGCTGGCAACGTCATTAATATCGCGGATTAGTTGCTCCGCAGCGTTAAAAGCAAAACGGTGCAAAATTACCGCTCCAGCCGCCAGTGGCTCTTGCCACGGTTCAGCATCGGCAAACAGATCCAACATTACCTCTCCTCATTTTCAGCTTCCCGGCGCAGCAGTTGCGCTTTACGCGACACGCCCCAGCGGTAACCGGAAAGTGTGCCATCACCACGGACCACTCGATGACAGGGTATTACGATAGCCAGCTTGTTGGCGGCACAGGCGCTGGCAACGGCCCGTACCGCTTTCGGTTTGCCGATGGCGTTAGCCAGTTGCTGATAACTGACGGTTTCACCGCAAGGTATCGTGCGCAGTGCCTGCCAGACTTGTTGCTGAAAAGCAGTGCCGCGAATGTCCAGCGGTAACGTCAGCGGCGTATCGCGTTGATTGAGGCTGGCGATCACTTCACGCACATGTTGCTGAAACATCAGATCGGCAGGCGCGTTGTCGGCAGCGGGAAACATCTGCTGCAACTCGCTGATTAGTGTCGCGTCATCATCGCCCAGCAATATCGCGCAAATCCCCCGCTCGCTTTCTGCCACCAGGCAACGACCCAGCTCACAATCAGCCAGCGCGTAACGCACCGCCAGATTTTCGCCACCGTGACGGAATTGTTTAGCCGTCATGCCCAGCGTTTCGTCAGCTTTGCGATAGTAACTGCTGCTGTCGGGGAATCCGGCGTTAAGAATAGACGTCGTCACGCTCTCCCCTTTCGCCAGCGATTCGCGCAAACGGCGAGCGCGCCAGGCCTGTTGCCAGGCTTTAGGCGTCATTCCGGTAGTAGCTTTAAACAACCGATGCAGATGGAACGGACTCATCGCCACATGGTCGGCTAAGGCTTCCAGCGTTACAGGCGTTTCCTGTTCCAGCAGTCGACACACGTGGGTGATTTTATCCAACCGATGTTGCCGGGGATTGGCTTTGTCTGGCTGACAACGTTTGCAGGGGCGAAATCCGGCGGCGAGTGCCTCGCTGGCATTTGCGTAGAAGGAGACATTTTCCCGCAAGGCATGTCTGGCGCGGCAAGACGGACGGCAAAAGATACCCGTGGTGCGCACGGCGAAAACGAATTCGCCGTCGGCATTCGGGTCGCGGGCTAAGACAGATTGCCAGCGTTGATCGTCAGTTAAGCATGTGGCGTTTTTCATAATCAGCTCCCTGGTTAAGGATAGCCTTTAGTCTGCCCGGTCACCATCACGCAAAAACCAACAATCTTGCGCTTTAATTTTTTTCGCTGACAAGGAAGCTTTTAAACTGTGGTGACATCCAGGTTTTAAAGCTATCGCCTTCTTTGGTGATCATATAAACCGCCAGCCCTTCCCGGCGAACAACCTCTTTGGCTTTCTCCGGCCCGAGTACCATTAAGCCAGTATCCCAGGCATCGGCTTCCAGCGCCGTCGGAGCAATCACCGTCACGGATACCAGATTGTGTTCGATGGGACGCCCGGTTTGCGGATCGATAACATGGGAAAGACGTTTGCCGTCCAGTTCGTAATAGTTACGGTAGCTGCCAGAGGTGCTAATCCCATGACCGTTGATATCCACCACAGCTTGAACCGCGTTTTCTTTATCGGTTGGTTTTTGAATCGCTACCCGCCACGGCTGGCCTTCACCGTTCATACCACGGCTGTTCAGCGCGCCGCCCACCGACACCAGATAGCGGGAAATCCCTTCCTGCTCCATCAAGCGTGCCAGGTGATCCGCCGCATAACCTTCACCGACGGTGGAGAGATCGACATATAAATCCGGCAGGTCTTTTTGCAGATATTGCTGATGCGACTGATTGATGACCGTCAGGTGCTGTAAGCCGGTTTTGGCTTTCATCGCATCGATCTGTTCCTGGCTCGGAATTTGAACCGGCTGTTGTTCCGGGCCAAAGCCCCACAGATTCACCAGCGGCCCGACGGTTATATCCATCGCGCCATCGGTCTTCGCGCCAATGCGCAGCGAGGTGGTGACGATATCGGCCATCGCTTCACTTACCGGCCACGGCGATAAACTTTGCGAATCGTTAAAGCGCATCAGCGCGGAATCTTTTTTATAGGTCGAAAGCAGCTGATCGTCGGCGTCCAGCTGGGTCTGAATCTTTTCTTTAAGTTCGGCACTGCGTTTGGCATCAATGCCCGGGATGCTGGCACGCCAGAAGGTACCCATGGTTTTGCCTTCAAGAACGGTAACTTCAGTAGCGTGGGTTTTGGCGGGTTGTGGTTTTTGATCGCAACCAACAAAAAAGAGCGCGGCAGCCAGCAGTGCCACGCGGGTAAAGCTTATTTCCATACGTGATTATCCTCATGCGAACGGTCGCAAGAGTACACCAAAAAACTGTGTTTGTACGCTGAAAACAATGAAAAAAGGGCCCGCAGGCCCTTTGTTCGATATCCATCGAGATTAGAACTGGTAAACCAGACCCAGAGCTACGATGTTATCAGTGTTGATGCCAGCGTCACGAGTGAACTGGTTGTCGTCCAGCAGGTTGATTTTGTAGTCAACGTAGGTGGACATGTTTTTGTTGAAGTAGTAGGTCGCACCAACATCAACATATTTCAGGATATCTTCGTCGTCGTAGTTACGACCAGCAACGACACCCAGGTTTTTACCTTTAGACTGCAGGTATGCTACAGACGGACGCAGACCGAAGTCGAACTGGTACTGAGCAACAGCTTCGAAGTTCTGTGCTTTGTTCGCCCAACCCAGGGAACCTACGCGAGTTGCGTTGTAGGTCTGGGTGTACTGAGCAGCCAGGTAGATGTTGTTAGCGTCGTATTTCAGACCACCAGTGTAGGTTTCAGCACGGTCGCCGTTACCGATGTAAGCAGCGGTGTTCTGAGCATCAGTACGTTTGGAGCTGGAAACTGCAGCACCGATACCGAAGCCTTCGTAATCATAAGTGATAGAACCGCCGACACCGTCGCCGTTCTGACGCAGAGCGCCACGACCGTTGTTGGTCATGCCTTCGCCGCTTACGCTGCCGTTTTTGCCCTGGTACTGAACAGCAAAGTTCAGACCGTCAACCAGACCGAAGAAGTCGGTGTTACGGTAGGTCGCGAAGCCGTTACCACGCTGCTGCATGAAGTTGTCAGAACCGTAGGTGTCGCCACCGAATTCTGGCAGTACGTCGGTCCAGGAAGTTACGTCGTAAACAACGCCGTAGTTACGACCGTAGTCGAAAGAACCTACATCCTGGAATTTCAGACCTGCGAATGCCACACGGGTCCAGGAGTTTTCTTTGTTGTCTTCAGAGGTATTGCCCTGGATCTGATATTCCCACTGGCCGTAACCGGTCAGCTGGTCAGTAACCTGAGTTTCGCCTTTGAAACCAAGACGTACATAGGTCTGGTCGCCGTCTTCTGACTTGTTGTCAGAGAAATAGTGCAGGCCGTCTACTTTACCGTACAGATCTAATTTGTTGCCGTCTTTGTTGTAAACTTCAGCAGCGTTTGCTGCGCCTGCTACCAGCAGAGCTGGGACCAGGAGGGACAGTACTTTAACTTTCATGTTATTAACCCTCTGTTATATGCCTTTATTTGCTTTTTTATGCCACTGCATACTGATTAACCCTCATTAATCAGTCGGCAAGTCCATTCTCCCCAAAAATGCAGAATAATCCAACACGAATATGATACTAAAACTTTTAAGATGTTTCATTTATCGCTATAGATGTTTCAAAATGTAAATGCAAGGGAACTTTTTAAGATTATTGCGGAATGGCTAAATAAGCACCTAACATCAAGCAATAATAATTCAAGGTTAAAATCAATAACTTATTCTTAAGTATTTGACAGCACTGAATGTCAAAACAAAACCTTCACTCGCAACTAGAATATCTCCCGCTATCGTCATTAACTTTATTTATTACCGTCATTCATTTCTGAATGTCTGTTTACCCCTATTTCAACCGGATGCCTCGCATCCGGTTTTTTTTACCCTTCTTTACACACTTTCATTATTCTGTGCTACCACAGAAAAACTATAACTCTTGTTAACTATTTCACAAATAATTAACATCAGCATAATTTCCAGCAATCTTCGTTTATTTGCAATTAATTTCGTTGGGCTTTTTGTAGGTTATTTGTACAGCAAAATGGCGCTTGTACATCTATTTCCCCAATGCAGGATGATAAATATCACGGGAGAATAGAGAATCATCAATCAGGTAAGAGTCTGGAATTTCACACTGTACCCTTTATACTGCCCTATCACTTCGCGAAGTTTTAACAGGTCATAAACACGAATGCGTCAGAAAGAGACAACGGCCACGACCCGCTTTTCACTCCTACCGGGGAGCATTACCCGCTTCTTTTTACTGTTGATCATTGTGTTACTGGTGACGATGGGGGTAATGGTACAAAGCGCCGTTAACGCCTGGCTGAAAGATAAAAGTTACCAGATTGTCGACATTACCCACGCAATCCAAAAGCGCGTCGATACCTGGCGTTACGTGACCTGGCAGATCTACGACAACATTGCCGCGACGACCTCCCCCTCCTCCGGCGAAGGTTTACAAGAGACGCGCCTGAAACAGGATGTCTACTATCTGGAGAAACCACGCCGCAAAACGGAAGCGTTAATCTTTGGCTCTCACGACAACTCAACGCTTGAGATGACTCAGCGGATGTCCACTTATCTGGATACATTGTGGGGTGCAGAAAATGTACCGTGGTCGATGTATTACCTGAATGGTCAGGATAACAGTCTGGTACTGATCTCAACCCTGCCCCTCAAAGATCTCACCTCCGGATTTAAAGAATCGACCGTCAGTGACATTGTTGATTCACGTCGTGCAGAAATGTTGCAACAGGCCAACGCCCTCGATGAACGCGAAAGTTTTTCTAACATGCGCCGCCTGGCCTGGCAGAACGGTCATTACTTTACCTTGCGTACCACGTTCAACCAGCCGGGACATCTGGCAACGGTCGTGGCTTTTGATCTGCCGATTAATGATTTGATCCCACCGGGTATGCCGCTGGACAGTTTCCGCCTTGAGCCAGACGCGACGGCAACGGGAGACAATGATAATGAGAAAGAAGGGACGGATAGCGTCAGTATCCACTTTAACAGTACGAAGATTGAAATCTCCTCGGCACTCAACTCTACCGATATGCGCCTGGTCTGGCAGGTTCCTTATGGCACCTTATTGCTGGATACGTTGCAAAACATTCTGCTGCCACTGCTGCTGAACATCGGTTTGCTGGCGCTGGCGTTATTTGGCTATACCACATTCCGCCATTTCTCCAGTCGCAGTACAGAAAGTCTACCCAACACGGCGGTCAATAACGAATTGCGCATTTTACGGGCAATCAATGAAGAGATAGTCTCACTGCTGCCGCTCGGCCTGCTGGTTCACGATCAGGAATCGAACCGCACTGTCATAAGTAACAAAATTGCCGATCATTTGCTGCCGCATTTGAATCTGCAAAACATCACCACCATGGCGGAACAGCATCAGGGGATTATTCAGGCGACGATCAATAACGAGCTGTATGAGATCCGCATGTTCCGCAGCCAGGTCGCGCCGCGCACACAAATTTTCATTATTCGCGATCAGGATCGCGAAGTGCTGGTAAACAAGAAACTCAAGCAGGCGCAGCGTCTGTATGAGAAAAACCAGCAGGGGCGGATGACCTTTATGAAAAACATTGGCGATGCGCTGAAAGAACCCGCACAGTCCCTGGCGGAGAGCGCGGCTAAACTCAATGCCCCGGAAAGCAAACAACTGGCGAATCAGGCAGATGTGCTGGTGCGGCTGGTCGATGAAATACAGTTAGCGAACATGCTTGCGGACGATAGCTGGAAAAGTGAGACGGTGCTGTTCTCCGTGCAGGATTTAATTGATGAAGTTGTGCCTTCAGTGTTGCCTGCCATCAAGCGTAAAGGTCTGCAACTGCTGATTAACAATCATCTGAAAGCACACGATATGCGCCGCGGCGATCGCGATGCCTTACGACGTATTTTGCTGCTACTGATGCAATATGCCGTGACCTCAACGCAATTGGGAAAAATCACCCTTGAGGTTGATCAGGATGAGTCCTCCGAAGACCGCCTGACGTTCCGCATTCTGGACACCGGAGAAGGCGTAAGCATTCATGAAATGGATAATTTGCACTTCCCGTTTATCAACCAGACCCAAAACGATCGCTATGGCAAGGCGGACCCGCTGGCATTCTGGCTGAGCGATCAACTGGCACGTAAACTGGGCGGTCATTTAAACATCAAAACGCGGGATGGGCTTGGTACACGCTACTCTGTGCATATCAAAATGCTCGCAGCTGACCCGGAAGTTGAAGAGGAAGAAGAGCGTTTACTGGATGATGTCTGCGTAATGGTGGATGTTACTTCGGCAGAAATTCGGAATATTGTCACTCGCCAGTTAGAAAATTGGGGTGCAACCTGTATCACACCCGATGAAAGATTAATTAGTCAAGATTATGATATCTTTTTAACGGATAATCCGTCTAATCTTACTGCCTCTGGCTTGCTTTTAAGCGATGATGAGTCTGGCGTACGGGAAATTGGGCCTGGTCAATTGTGCGTCAACTTCAATATGAGCAACGCTATGCAGGAAGCGGTCTTACAATTAATTGAAGTGCAACTGGCGCAGGAAGAGGTGACAGAATCGCCTCTGGGCGGAGATGAAAATGCGCAACTCCATGCCAGCGGCTATTATGCGCTCTTTGTAGACACAGTACCGGATGATGTTAAGAGGCTGTATACTGAAGCAGCAACCAGTAACTTTGCTGCGTTAGCCCAAACGGCTCATCGTCTTAAAGGCGTATTTGCCATGCTAAATCTGGTACCCGGCAAGCAGTTATGTGAAACGCTGGAACATCTGATTCGTGAGAAGGATGTTCCAGGAATAGAAAAATACATCAGCGACATTGACAGTTATGTCAAGAGCTTGCTGTAGCAAGGTAGCCTATTACATGAACAATATGAACGTAATTATTGCCGATGACCATCCGATAGTCTTGTTCGGTATTCGCAAATCACTTGAGCAAATTGAGTGGGTGAATGTTGTCGGCGAATTTGAAGACTCTACAGCACTGATCAACAACCTGCCGAAACTGGATGCGCATGTGTTGATTACCGATCTCTCCATGCCTGGCGATAAGTACGGCGATGGCATTACCTTAATCAAGTACATCAAGCGCCATTTCCCAAGCCTGTCGATTATTGTTCTGACCATGAACAACAACCCGGCGATTCTTAGTGCGGTATTGGATCTGGATATCGAAGGGATCGTGCTGAAACAAGGTGCACCGACAGATCTGCCGAAAGCTCTCGCCGCGCTGCAGAAAGGGAAGAAATTTACCCCGGAAAGCGTTTCTCGCCTGTTGGAAAAAATCAGTGCTGGTGGTTACGGTGACAAGCGTCTCTCGCCAAAAGAGAGTGAAGTTCTGCGCCTGTTTGCGGAAGGCTTCCTGGTGACCGAGATCGCTAAAAAGCTGAACCGCAGTATTAAAACCATCAGTAGCCAGAAGAAATCTGCGATGATGAAGCTGGGTGTCGAGAACGATATCGCCCTGCTGAATTATCTCTCTTCTGTGACCTTAAGTCCGGCAGATAAAGACTAATCATCTGTAGGCCAGATAAGACGCGTTAGTGTCTTATCTGGCATTTGCACCGATTGCCGGATGCAGCGTAAACGCCTTATCCGGCCTACGATTCCCATTATTTCAACAGATTACATTAAAGTAGGCCAGATAAGACGCGTCAGCGTCGCATCTGGCATTTGCACTGAATGCCAGATGCGGCATAAACACCTTATCCGTCCTACGATTCCCGCGATTTCCTGACCCTCTCGGCATATACCGTCAGCGTCTGTTTTATCACATCCAGCGTTACCGGCTTCGACAGGCAGCTGTCCATACCGGACTCCAGACACCGCTGCTTCTCTTCAGCCAACGCATTAGCAGTTACTCCGATTACCGGCAACGTCAGTCCCAACTGACGAATGCGTTGCGTCAAGCGGTAACCATCCATATTTGGCATGTTGACGTCGCTAAGCACGATATCAATATGATTCTTGCTAAGTACATTAAGCGCATCGACACCATCATTCGCGGTTTTACATTGATAGCCCAACGATCCCAACTGATCTGCCAGCAGACGTCGGTTAATCGGATGATCATCCACGACCAGAATCATCATATCGTCATTATCGCTGACCGCTTTGTCCGTCGACGGCAGAGCGTTAGCAGGATCGTCGCTCTCCATCTCGATCAAATAAATACGCGCCAACAATGCCGGTAGCTCATGCGGGGCAGCCACACTGTGTACCCACTCCCCTGGCGCTTTCTCCAGCGGAATACCAATATGGCGACGACAGAAGGTCACTACCGCTCTACCCTGCCATTTTTTACTCACTACCTCGTCAGTAATTAACACATCTTCGGGAGTCGGTTCCTGCCCTTCGTATGTTGTAACGACGATGCCGCTGCGCTGCAAACTGGTTTCCAGGAACTGACAGAGCGACGCATTGCGGACCGACAGCCAGCAGCGTTTACCACTCAACCCTTCCACGCCTTTTTTCTGCGGGTACTGAGCGCCGTACAACGGAATACGCACGGTAAACTGGCTGCCCATTCCCGGTTCTGAATCTACCGAGATATCGCCGTCCATCATGCTGATCAGTTTTTCACAAATCGCCAGACCCAGACCGGTCCCCTGGAAGTTTCGCTGTACGCCCGTTCCGACCTGGAAGAAGGGATCAAACAAGCGCACCACTTCTTTCGCCGGAATCCCCACGCCGGTATCGCGAACACGGATAGAGAGATAATCGCCATCAGCGCGGACATGCAAAACTATACAGCCGGTATCGGTGAATTTTATGGCGTTACTCAACAGGTTGGAGATGACCTGCTGTAAACGCATCGGGTCGCCATTTAAGGCCACTGGCACATCCGGTTCAATAAAGCAGTACAAGCCTAACTGCTTGCGTACCACCAGCGGTAAATAGTTGGCGGTGATGTGGTTCATCACTTCACGCGGTGAAAACTCACGCGGTTCGATCTTCAACTGTTCCGATTCAATCTTCGAGAAATCGAGAATATCGCTGATAATTTTCAACAACAGGCTGGAAGAGTTGTTCATTGCCGTCACCAGACGATCGACGCCTTTCGGTAACTCTTTGGTTTGCAACAGATCCAGGTTACCGATAATGCCATACAGCGGCGTTCGCAGCTCATGACTGACGGTGGCAAGGAACATCGATTTTGACTGGCTCGCCTGTTCCGCTGCTTGTGCCATCTCCTGCAACGACTCTTCCATCTTCACGCGCGAAGAAACATCCACCAGCACACAAATGGCCACGTTTTCATTACGATAGCGCGAATGGACGAAGCTGATTTGCAGATTGGTATTGTTGCTGGTCAGGACATCAACAAAATTGACCTGCTGCCCACAGATAATTTGCGTCAGTCGTTGGCGGTCCTCATGCGTAAGCATATTGAGATAGGTATGCGCCAGTTCGTTACTTAAAATATTGACGCCATCAGCGGTACGCAAAATGCAGATACCCACTGGCGCGGAGGCGACAATCTTGCGATTGAACTGCTCATGTTCTTCCAGTCGCAGGGCGTCGCTTTCCGCCGGAATGAAAATACGTCGCTCGTACATCCGTGCGAGAGTAAACAATGCAGCTCCGGCAAGCACATTCAGCAAAATTGCGTTAAGGATCAACATGCGAATGCGTTCCAGCACCTTATCAACCGGCACCGAATACACGATGCTTAGCGATGAGGGTGGCAGATTTTTCTTCAGCACCAGCTCCCGGAACCCTTCCGTATAGCCAAACCAGGAGCGTTCCTGCATCCAGCGAGGATCGCCCTTAATTTTGCTTTCAGGTCCGGTAAGCGAAATCAGGGTATGACCATTTTCATCAAGAATGGTAACCCCCATCGGCAACGTGCCCGGTAAGAAAAAGTTCTCCATCCGGATGGTCTGCTCGACACCCAAAAGCGCCTGCAACCGGTTCGCCAGATAAACTGGCGTCAACGCGTAAAAATACCCGACGCCAGGGCGCGGACCTTCGCTGATCCAGTAGAGGTTACTGCCGCTATCATCTTGTGGTGCATTTCGATATTTATTGATGCGTTCATGCAACGCTTTCAACGCGGTATCGCGTTCCACTGGCATATCACGCAGACCGAAATTGGCCATGCAGAGGTTATCGCTGACGATTAAAAATACCCGGTTGAGATCGTAAGCCGCAGAAAAATTATCGCGCCAGTAGCGCATAAACCACGCCAATGACTCCAGAGAACCTCGCCAGGTGTTACTCATTGCGGAACAATCAGAGTCGGCAAACAGCGGTTCAAACGCAGGCACATCCGCCTGCGTTTCTCGTCCACGCGGGGAAAGCACACCGTTTTCTGCCGATAAGCGATTTTCAGCGATGTACTTCAGCTCTTTCATCACATCAGAGGTGCGTTGAATAAAGCGCTGAGCCTGATCGGAACTCAGATTAAATTCCTGACGAATTTCCGATTCTCGCTGATGTAACGCATTAACGATGTAAAAAACGGATGAAAAAGCAATCAACAGCCAGAGCACTAACGCCAATGCTCTGAACATGTAGCGCGAGGCTTTCAGGGTTGTACGAAAAGAAGCAAGGTATTTCAAAGGGGCGAAGCTCCGCCTCAGGTGACCGATGGAGTGTGGTTAAGGTAGCGGTAAAAGCGTGTTACCGCAATGTTCTCTCTTCTCTGGAATATGATACACCGCCGAGAAATCATCACCTTAACCTCTGATAATCGTCATATACCGGACAAGACTAGTGGATTTCAGCATGCATTATATGAAGTGGATTTATCCACGCCGCTTACGCAATCAAATGATCCTGATGGCAATCCTGATGGTCATTGTCCCAACGCTTACTATTGGTTATATCGTAGAAACGGAAGGACGTTCAGCAGTCTTATCTGAAAAAGAGAAAAAACTTTCTGCCGTGGTCAACCTGCTTAATCAGGCACTAGGCGATCGCTATGATCTCTACATCGACTTACCACGTGAGGAGCGTATCCGCGCATTAAATGCAGAACTTGCCCCCATTACCGAAAATATCACTCACGCCTTCCCTGGCATCGGTGCTGGTTATTACAACAAAATGCTGGATGCGATAATCACCTACGCGCCTTCAGCGCTATATCAGAATAATGTCGGCGTTACCATTGCCGCAGATCACCCTGGTCGCGAAGTCATGCGTACAAATACCCCTTTGGTTTATTCAGGCAGGCAGGTGCGCGGCGATATTTTGAATTCAATGCTCCCCATTGAGCGTAATGGTGAAATCCTCGGCTATATCTGGGCCAATGAATTAACCGAAGATATTCGCCGCCAGGCCTGGAAAATGGATGTGAGGATTATCATTGTGCTCACCGCCGGTTTGCTGATAAGCCTGCTATTGATTGTCCTTTTCTCCCGTCGCCTGAGCGCCAATATTGATATCATCACCGATGGCCTCTCGACTCTGGCACAAAATATTCCCACTCGATTACCACAATTGCCCGGTGAAATGGGGCAAATCAGTCAGAGTGTTAATAACCTCGCCCAGGCACTGCGTGAAACGCGGACACTTAACGATCTGATTATTGAAAACGCTGCCGATGGCGTCATTGCCATTGACCGCCAGGGTGATGTAACCACCATGAACCCAGCAGCAGAAGTTATCACTGGCTATCAACGCCATGAACTGGTAGGGCAGCCTTACTCCATGTTGTTCGACAATACTCAGTTCTACAGTCCAGTACTGGATACGCTGGAACATGGCACCGAACATGTGGCGCTGGAGATCAGTTTTCCAGGTCGTGACCGCACCATTGAACTCAGTGTCACTACCAGTCGTATTCATAACACGCACGGTGAAATGATAGGTGCTTTGGTGATTTTCTCTGATTTAACTGCCCGCAAAGAAACCCAGCGCCGCATGGCGCAAGCAGAACGCCTCGCCACACTGGGTGAGCTGATGGCTGGCGTCGCGCATGAAGTACGTAATCCGTTAACGGCTATTCGTGGTTATGTACAGATCTTGCGCCAACAAACCAGTGACCCAATACATCAGGAATATCTGTCCGTAGTACTCAAAGAAATCGATTCAATTAACAAAGTTATTCAGCAATTGCTCGAATTTTCACGTCCACGCCACAGTCAATGGCAACAAGTCAGCCTCAATGCATTGGTTGAAGAAACTCTGGTACTGGTACAAACCGCCGGCGTACAAGCGCGGGTCGACTTCATAAGCGAACTGGATAATGAATTAAGCCCGATTAACGCCGATCGTGAACTGCTCAAACAGGTACTACTGAATATCCTGATCAATGCCGTCCAGGCTATCAGCGCACGAGGGAAAATTCGCATTCAAACCTGGCAATACAGCGACTCACAACAGGCCATTTCGATAGAGGACAACGGCTGTGGCATTGATCTCTCGCTGCAAAAAAAGATCTTCGATCCCTTTTTCACCACCAAAGCCTCAGGAACCGGGCTTGGTCTGGCGTTAAGTCAACGCATCATTAATGCCCATCAGGGTGATATTCGCGTCGCCAGTTTGCCGGGCTACGGCGCAACCTTCACGCTTATTTTACCGATCAACCCGCAGGGAAATCAGACTGTATGACTGCTATTAATCGCATCCTTATTGTGGATGATGAAGATAATGTTCGCCGTATGCTAAGCACCGCTTTTGCACTACAAGGATTCGAAACACATTGTGCGAACAACGGACGCACAGCATTACACCTGTTTGCCGATATTCACCCTGATGTGGTGTTGATGGATATCCGCATGCCAGAGATGGACGGCATCAAGGCACTAAAGGAGATGCGCAGCCATGAGACCCGGACACCCGTTATTCTGATGACGGCCTATGCGGAAGTGGAAACCGCCGTCGAAGCGCTACGCTGCGGAGCCTTCGACTATGTTATTAAACCGTTTGATCTCGATGAGTTGAATTTAATCGTTCAGCGCGCTTTACAACTCCAGTCAATGAAAAAAGAGATCCGTCATCTGCACCAGGCACTGAGCACCAGCTGGCAATGGGGGCACATTCTCACCAACAGCCCGGCGATGATGGACATCTGCAAAGACACCGCCAAAATTGCCCTTTCTCAGGCCAGCGTCTTGATTAGCGGTGAAAGCGGCACCGGGAAAGAGTTGATTGCCAGAGCGATTCACTACAATTCGCGGCGGGCAAAGGGGCCGTTCATTAAAGTCAACTGCGCGGCGCTGCCGGAATCGTTGCTCGAAAGTGAACTGTTTGGTCATGAAAAAGGTGCATTTACTGGTGCACAAACCTTGCGTCAGGGATTATTTGAACGAGCCAACGAAGGTACTCTGCTCCTCGACGAAATTGGCGAAATGCCGCTGGTACTACAAGCCAAATTACTACGCATTCTACAGGAACGGGAATTTGAACGGATTGGCGGCCATCAGACCATAAAAGTTGATATCCGCATCATTGCTGCCACCAACCGTGACTTGCAGGCAATGGTAAAAGAAGGCACCTTCCGTGAAGATCTCTTTTATCGCCTTAACGTTATTCATTTAATACTGCCGCCTCTGCGCGATCGCCGGGAAGATATTTCCCTGTTAGCTAATCACTTTTTGCAAAAATTCAGTAGTGAGAATCAGCGCGATATTATCGACATCGATCCGATGGCAATGTCACTGCTTACCGCCTGGTCATGGCCGGGAAATATTCGAGAGCTTTCCAACGTTATTGAACGCGCCGTCGTGATGAATTCAGGCCCGATCATTTTTTCTGAGGATCTTCCGCCACAGATTCGTCAGCCAGTCTGTAATGCTGGCGAGGTAAAAACAGCCCCTGTCGGTGAGCGTAATTTAAAAGAGGAAATTAAACGCGTCGAAAAACGCATCATTATGGAAGTGCTGGAACAACAAGAAGGAAACCGAACCCGCACTGCTTTAATGCTGGGCATCAGTCGCCGTGCATTGATGTATAAACTCCAGGAATACGGTATCGATCCGGCGGATGTATAACACCAAAACTTGCTATGCAGAAATTTGCACAGTGCGCAATTTTCTGCATAGCCGCTCATTCTCCTTATAAATCTCCATCCAATTTATCCCTTCATATTCAATTAGTTAAATAACTAAATCCAATAATCTCATTCTGGCACTCCCCTTGCTATTGCCTGACTGTACCCACAACGGTGTATGCAAGAGGGATAAAAAATGAAAACAAAATTGATGACATTACAAGACGCCACCGGCTTCTTTCGTGACGGCATGACCATCATGGTGGGCGGATTTATGGGGATTGGCACTCCATCCCGCCTGGTTGAAGCATTACTGGAATCTGGTGTTCGCGACCTGACATTGATAGCCAATGATACCGCGTTTGTTGATACCGGCATCGGTCCGCTCATCGTCAATGGTCGAGTCCGCAAAGTGATTGCTTCACATATCGGCACCAACCCGGAAACAGGTCGGCGCATGATATCTGGTGAGATGGACGTCGTTCTGGTGCCGCAAGGTACGCTAATCGAGCAAATTCGCTGTGGTGGAGCTGGACTTGGTGGTTTTCTCACCCCAACGGGTGTCGGCACCGTCGTAGAGGAAGGCAAACAGACACTGACACTCGACGGTAAAACCTGGCTGCTCGAACGCCCACTGCGCGCCGACCTGGCGCTAATTCGCGCTCATCGTTGCGACACACTTGGCAACCTGACCTATCAACTTAGCGCCCGCAACTTTAACCCCCTGATAGCCCTTGCGGCTGATATCACGCTGGTAGAGCCAGATGAACTGGTCGAAACCGGCGAGCTGCAACCTGACCATATTGTCACCCCTGGTGCCGTTATCGACCACATCATCGTTTCACAGGAGAGCAAATAATGGATGCGAAACAACGTATTGCGCGCCGTGTGGCGCAAGAGCTTCGTGATGGTGACATCGTTAACTTAGGGATCGGTTTACCCACAATGGTCGCCAATTATTTACCGGAGGGTATTCATATCACTCTGCAATCGGAAAACGGCTTCCTCGGTTTAGGCCCGGTCACGACAGCGCATCCAGATCTGGTGAACGCTGGCGGGCAACCGTGCGGTGTTTTACCCGGTGCAGCCATGTTTGATAGCGCCATGTCATTTGCGCTAATCCGTGGCGGTCATATTGATGCCTGCGTGCTCGGCGGTTTGCAAGTAGACGAAGAAGCAAACCTCGCGAACTGGGTAGTGCCTGGGAAAATGGTGCCCGGTATGGGTGGCGCGATGGATCTGGTGACCGGGTCGCGCAAAGTGATCATCGCCATGGAACATTGCGCCAAAGATGGTTCAGCAAAAATTTTGCGCCGCTGCACCATGCCACTCACTGCGCAACATGCGGTGCATATGCTGGTTACTGAACTGGCTGTCTTTCGTTTTATTGACGGCAAAATGTGGCTCACCGAAATTGCCGACGGGTGTGATTTAGCCACCGTGCGTGCCAAAACAGAAGCTCGGTTTGAAGTCGCCGCCGATCTGAATACGCAACGGGGTGATTTATGATTGGTCGCATATCGCGTTTTATGACGCGTTTTGTCAGCCGGTGGCTTCCCGATCCACTGATCTTTGCCATGTTGCTGACATTGCTAACATTCGTGATCGCGCTTTGGTTAACACCACAAACGCCGATCAGCATGGTGAAAATGTGGGGTGACGGTTTCTGGAACTTGCTGGCGTTTGGTATGCAGATGGCGCTTATCATCGTTACCGGTCATGCCCTTGCCAGCTCTGCTCCGGTGAAAAGTTTGCTGCGTACTGCCGCCTCCGCCGCAAAGACGCCCGTACAGGGCGTCATGCTGGTCACTTTCTTCGGTTCAGTCGCTTGTGTCATCAACTGGGGATTTGGTTTGGTTGTCGGCGCAATGTTTGCCCGTGAAGTCGCCCGGCGAGTCCCCGGTTCTGATTATCCGTTGCTCATTGCCTGCGCCTACATTGGTTTTCTCACCTGGGGTGGCGGCTTCTCTGGATCAATGCCTCTGTTGGCTGCAACACCGGGCAACCCGGTTGAGCATATCGCCGGGCTGATCCCGGTGGGCGATACTCTGTTCAGTGGTTTTAACATTTTCATCACTGTGGCGTTGATTGTGGTGATGCCATTTATCACCCGCATGATGATGCCAAAACCGTCTGACGTGGTGAGTATCGATCCAAAACTACTCATGGAAGAGGCTGATTTTCAAAAGCAGCTACCGAAAGATGCCCCACCATCCGAGCGACTGGAAGAAAGCCGCATTCTGACGTTGATCATCGGCGCACTCGGTATCGCTTACCTTGCGATGTACTTCAGCGAACATGGCTTCAACATCACCATCAATACCGTCAACCTGATGTTTATGATTGCGGGTCTGCTGCTACATAAAACGCCAATGGCTTATATGCGTGCTATCAGCGCGGCAGCACGCAGTACTGCCGGTATTCTGGTGCAATTCCCCTTCTACGCTGGGATCCAACTGATGATGGAGCATTCCGGTCTGGGCGGACTCATTACCGAATTCTTCATCAATGTTGCGAACAAAGACACCTTCCCGGTAATGACCTTTTTTAGTTCTGCACTGATTAACTTCGCCGTTCCGTCTGGCGGCGGTCACTGGGTTATTCAGGGACCTTTCGTGATACCCGCAGCCCAGGCGCTGGGCGCTGATCTCGGTAAATCGGTAATGGCGATCGCCTACGGCGAGCAATGGATGAACATGGCACAACCATTCTGGGCGCTGCCAGCACTGGCAATCGCCGGACTCGGTGTCCGCGACATCATGGGCTACTGCATCACTGCCCTGCTCTTCTCCGGTGTCATTTTCGTCATTGGTTTAACGCTGTTCTGACGGCACCCCTACAAACAGAAGGAATATAAAATGAAAAATTGTGTCATCGTCAGTGCGGTACGTACTGCTATCGGTAGTTTTAACGGTTCACTCGCTTCCACCAGCGCCATCGACCTGGGGGCGACAGTAATTAAAGCCGCCATTGAACGTGCAAAAATCGATTCACAACACGTTGATGAAGTGATTATGGGTAACGTGTTACAAGCCGGGCTGGGGCAAAATCCGGCGCGTCAGGCACTGTTAAAAAGCGGGCTGGCAGAAACGGTGTGCGGATTCACGGTCAATAAAGTATGTGGTTCGGGTCTTAAAAGTGTGGCGCTTGCCGCCCAGGCCATTCAGGCAGGTCAGGCGCAGAGCATTGTGGCGGGGGGTATGGAAAATATGAGTTTAGCCCCCTACTTACTCGATGCAAAAGCACGCTCTGGTTATCGTCTTGGAGACGGACAGGTTTATGACGTAATCCTGCGCGATGGCCTGATGTGCGCCACCCATGGTTATCATATGGGGATTACCGCCGAAAACGTGGCTAAAGAGTACGGAATTACCCGTGAAATGCAGGATGAACTGGCGCTACATTCACAGCGTAAAGCGGCAGCCGCAATTGAGTCCGGTGCTTTTACAGCCGAAATCGTCCCGGTAAATGTTGTCACTCGGAAGAAAACCTTCGTCTTCAGTCAAGACGAATTCCCGAAAGCGAATTCAACGGCTGAAGCGTTAGGTGCATTGCGCCCGGCCTTCGATAAAGCAGGAACAGTCACCGCTGGGAACGCGTCTGGTATTAACGACGGTGCTGCCGCTCTGGTGATTATGGAAGAATCTGCGGCGCTGGCAGCAGGCCTTACCCCCCTGGCTCGCATTAAAAGTTATGCCAGCGGTGGCGTGCCCCCCGCATTGATGGGTATGGGGCCAGTACCTGCCACGCAAAAAGCGTTACAACTGGCGGGGCTGCAACTGGCGGATATTGATCTCATTGAGGCTAATGAAGCATTTGCTGCACAGTTCCTTGCCGTTGGGAAAACCCTGGGCTTTGATTCTGAGAAAGTGAATGTCAACGGCGGGGCCATCGCGCTCGGGCATCCTATCGGTGCCAGTGGTGCTCGTATTCTGGTCACACTATTACATGCCATGCAGGCACGCGATAAAACGCTGGGGCTGGCAACACTGTGCATTGGCGGCGGCCAGGGAATTGCGATGGTGATTGAACGGTTGAATTAATCAATAAAAACACCCGATAGCGAAAGTTATCGGGTGTTTTCTTGAACATCGACGGCGAAGGTAACCCCATTAATCACCAGTCAAAACTTTTCACCAGCGTCAGCTCGCCAGCATTACGCATCGGTACAATAAATGTTTCCTGTTTCTCATTGACCGATCCTTCATCGGTGATCAGCGTCAGTTGGGCGGTGGTTAATTCCGTTTCGCTGCGCCCACCATAGTAGTTGATATACACCTGATAGCGCCCGTGAATTGGCGCGGGCATGGCGAAAATCTCGGGTCCGTACCCCGTCGTGACATCCATATCCAGTGCACCACTGTTTTTCAGCACGGTGTTACCGTACCAGGCGTGTTCGCCATCGGGCGTGACAACATGGAGATCGAGATCGGTATTGTCCGTATCCCACGAGAGAACCAGCCGTAAACGTGCACGAATCGTTCCTGTACCCGGCGTTGAGTAAAACTGCATTTTTTGTCGGCTTTGCCCATCCGGGCTGATGACCTGCACGCTGTTGCTGCCTTCAGTGAAAATATAAGGGCGTGCAAATGAACCATCGGATTCAATTCTCTGCGGCATACTGGCACCGTTGACCACCAGCCGGCCCTGCTGAACTTTACCCGCCGCAGCATAATTCTTTATTTTGCCGCGGATCTGCGCTGAGATATTTTGATCATCTGCCATGTTGACGGACGACGCCGGGTAATTGATCGATTGTGAAAAACTGGCATCTTCGCCCTCTGCCGGATGCCAGCCTGAGAGCGGTGCATCAATCTCGACTTCCTGCACACCTTCACTGTGAGCGACAGGCGAAAGCGCCACCAGTAACAACGGAAGAAAAATCTTTCGCATAGCATTAGTCCATTAATAATTGTCGGGTCAGCGTTTCGATATAGTTCTCATCAAGCCCGGTGGGATAACCATCAAAGGCCAGGTGCAGATACTCATGGGTTAAATCCAGCCGATCCTGAAGCGTAAAGAAGTTACGAATAAACAGCCGTTTCTGCTGCCGATCGGTATAGGGGAAACCTGAGACTAAACGACAGACCGCAAACACGTCTGGTTCGTTGTACCCTGTCTCGCCTTGTAATATACGCCGCCACTGCGGCATTTTATTCGCCAGCCAGGCTTTCGCTTTGGGTAATAACTGGCAGGTTGAGCGTGGCGCTCCCCAGCGGCTAAGACTGTTGTCGGGATAAGCAAACGCGAGTATCTGGTCGTAACGCTCTCCCTGCCCCGCCTGGGCCGTGGCTTGCCGCCAGGAAAGTGTCCCTTCGGTAGCGCGACTGCCATGATAATGAACCGGATCGCCTGCATAGATGAGATCCTGCGTCCAGGCGGTCATCGTTCGCGCCCCCGTGGTCGCTGGCGAAGCAGAAACACGCTGCGTGGCGCTGCTGTCGGGGATGGTCAGGCAATCGCCTTCCCGATTGGCGTTTTGCTGTAAAAAAGTGCGAATCGCCACGGTCATGGCTTTCGCTGCCTCAGGGGGCGTACTTTTCGCCTCGCGATCCAGAACTCTGGCAACGTACTCTTCACGATCGAGATGCGACTGCAATTTCAGTTTGCCCTTTTCGCTCAGTAAGGTCGTCTCACCGTGGCTGACAAACGTAATGTGGTTACCATTAGTAAACGTCACACGATAGCGCCCATTAAGTACGCCGGGATTTACTGCCGTCGTACTCTTTTCCGCTGTGATTTTCTTCAGCGGATAGCGGGCAAACAGCTCCACCTCTACACATTGCCCACTGGCAACCTGCGTCGGCACTGGCAAAACCCGATTAAGCACCGTCGCATAACGGGTTAGTACCGTTTTGCTGGTGCCACTGCCAGTAACCCACAGCGGTGTACCATCGGTTAACCAGCCAGCAAAACCACCCTGACGGATTTCCTGTTTATCATCGGCAAACCAGCTCCAGGTTTTCACACGTACCCGACTACCGAGCATGGATGCGACACCGATTTTCGCCTCGTCCAGCACCACATCCAGTAAGACTTCCTGAGCTTTGTTTTGCGCGGGTAACGTCGCTAATGAATCAAGCAGCGATTTAACCGTTACCGAGGTTTCTGGCTTCAGCGTAGTCAGAGACGCTAACCACGCAGGTGCCTGACGCTGTTGCCAGTATTGCCCCCACACATCTGCGCCAATATGCAACCGCTGCGGCGCAAAATAGAGTCCACAGGAACGTACCAGCGCGGTATCGCGCGTTATGCTCTCCCCAGCCTGACAACAATAAACATCTTCCGGGGAGTTTCCACGACACTGGTAGGGCTGCTCCGGTTGATGGGTATCCTCCAGCCAGGCGTAAACATACAGTTTCCACAAACTCCCTAACGGCGTGGTGAGCGTGTCAGGTAATGCCGAGACTTTGGTCACGCCTGATGACGACAACTGATACAGTTGATCGTGCTGCGCGCCCCGCAGCGCCAGTTGTAACGGCGTCTCCTCCGCAAGCGTTGGCAGAGTAACCAACGCCAATAGCCAGACGATTCTGCGCCAGTTCACTTATTTCACCTGCATCCCGGTCCATTCACTCCCTGCCGCAACACTTTGCTGTGCAGGTGCATAGGAACGCACATAACGAGCAGGAGGCAGAACGAATTGCCCTTTTTGCGAGAAGCGCAGCAAATGGCGGAAAGTGACCGTTCCCGTCAGTTCTTTCACCGGCACCATATAGGCCAGTTCGCCCATTTCATTTCGCGCTTTTTCCAGCAATTGCCCCTGCTGTTTCGCGGCGTTGGGTTTATTGACCGAAATGCCCCATGTTGTGCGCTCAACGTCGGCTCCCGGTGGGAGCGGTACTTCCACCTGACCATAGCGCAGAACTGCATCCTGCTCGCTGGTAAGCGTGATTTCATCGAGATACAGCGCATCGCTGTCAATCTCATTGCTGGTCACCGGTTGCAGAGTAAAGCTCATCTCTTCTTCACCAGGGATAAGCCGATACAACTGGCGTTCAACGGTCACCGGAATGTTACTTTGTTGAGCCGTTTTTGCCGGTTCACGCCAGCGGACCTGCACATTTTGCGGGGATAATTCGTCACCAAAAGAGAGAATGTCCGGCACACCCTGACCAACCCAACGCCAGTCTTCGCCCCCTCCAGTTAACTTATGTTTAGCCCATGCGCCCGCAGGCGCAGGCAACACAACCGGAGGCATTGTCGCCATATATTTCGCCAGCCAGTTCATGGCCAGTGCGCGCTCAATAGTGGATTGCTCAGCGGTCAAACCACTTAAAATAGCGGCCGCCTGGGTAGCGTCGCCCCCGCTATTGAGCAGCACAACCGTGTGCGCCAGCGGCTGATTGCTGTTTGCCGCTTTATCCCACGCATATTGCTGAACCTGTGGCATCACCGTGGACTTCAACTGCGCTTTTTTCAGCAACGTCATGGTTAAGACGTTTGCCACCGCATCTGCCAGTGGAGATTCCGGTGTATCGAGGATCAGGCTGTCATTGATATCGCGGATGTCTTCCTCAGAGAAATCTTCATCTTTAGTTCCGCGCCGGGCGATAGCTTCATCCAACCCTTTCAACAACGTTTTGCACGGCAGATTCATCTCCTGTGCCCACGCCAGCACCAGCGCCCGATGCAATAACGGCATGTTATCCGCCTGCTCGGCATAACTGTCGAGCATATGCTGCCAGTATTCCGGTTGTTGCGTTACGCCGAGCGCCTGGCTGGCCTGCCAGTCGGCGTACCATGCCCATGCCGTAAGGAAGGCGTCACCATTGCCATCTTCACCCCACCAGGTAAAGCGCGCTCCGGGCCCCGCCAGTTGCATCAGCCGCAGACGGTTATCCTGAATCATCTGACGAATGTCGTTAGCGGCGGCACTTTGATGATCGGCAAGCGAACGCCAGGCGAGACTGAGCGGGATCAGACGGCTACCGGTGTTGATCACCCCACCCCACGGTTCATCGACTAACGCATCAAGATTGTTGCGGAAAATCTCCTGCGGCGTTTCACTACTTTGTAGCCGGATATTACTCGCCTGCTCGGGCAACATCAGCGCGTTCTCGCCACCGCCGAGCATGACATTTTTCTGCTGTTCAACGGGCCAGCTGTTGTCCACAAAAGACAGTTTTGTGCTAATGCTGTCCTGCACTTGCCCATTTTGTTGCAGTTCTGCACTTAACAAGCCAGATTGCTGAATATTCTGCGTCAGCGAAATATAATTCGCCCCTTTGTGCAGCGTCAGCGTCTGGCGCATCTCAGCGCCTGCAAATTTAGTCACCAGCGCCACCGGTTCGTTATCCTGCTGACTGAAGATAAACAGTCCTGCCGCCGGTTTGTCGCCCACGCGATACACCGTTGGCATACTCCACTTCATGTAGAGATTTTTTTCCGAACGCAGATAAGCACGCCCCTGCCCGACCAGCCCGTCGCCGTTCATCCCACGCGCGGTGATACGCCAGCGGGTTAACGAATCAGGCATCAGGAACGTGAAATACGCTTTGCCTTGTTTATCGGTTGTGAGTGACGGCATCCATGCCGCGGTATCCACCTCTTCACGCCGTGGACGTTCAAGCATTTTTACTCGCCGCTCGCTGCGGTTAGTCGCGCCAGGCGCAACCGGCTCGCTGGAGAGCGCCTGGTCGTAGCTGATAAACGACAGACTGGAGCTGGTACGCACATTGTTACGCCCCAGCGGATAGAAAAATTTGCCGATATTCGGCGCGATTTCTGGTTGCAGCGCGTAGATCATTTCATCGACCACGCCTACCGTTAGCTGCGCAGAAACAGGTTTACCTTTCAGCGACGAGGTTAATTCGACATTGACCAGTTCACCAGGCTGGTAATGGGTTTTGTCCGTTTTCACCCGGATATCAAGCTGAGGAACGGCAACTTTGATCCCGGCGTTCTGAAAACTGTACTGACCATTACGGGTATACAGCACCGAAAAAGTGATGTTAGGCGCAAAGGAATTGCTCACTGGAACCCGGGCTTCATACTGGGTATCGTTTAAACGTTGTAGCGTTAGCCAGTTTGCCGGATGCGAAAGCAGCGACTGCTGTTCCACGCGATCGCGTTCCAGCGTCAATAATGCTTCATCAATTGGCTCCGGAAAGGTAATCAGCATCTTCGCGGTTTCGCCTGGCTGGTACAGCGTTTTATCCGCCACGATATCTACCGTACCAGTATGCGCCGTGCTGCCCTTACCGCTGACGGCATGACTTAACCCAGCGAGAATTAAGCCGTCTTTATCGCGTAATGTCAGATTGTAGTTGCCAGGTTTAGCGAAATTGACGGTAAAGGATTTGCCGCCTGACGGTAGCTCTCCGCTATGGCTCGTGCGGTCTTCGAGACGCAACCATTCATACGTAACAGGAACCTGTTTTGAAGATTCCAGCGCGGCATAACGGAACACAACCGACTCGCCGCTATTACTGTATTGTGCGGCAGTACTTAATGAGTAATGCGCCAGACCGCGTTCAATGAGGATCTCTTTGGTGGTGGTGACGCGATACGCCGCGCCGTCACTGGCGGAGACGGTTAACAAATAGCGGCTCGGTTTATCGGCGGCGGGGAGATTTAACGCCACATGACCGCTGGCGTCGGACACCGTTTCGCTGCCTTCCAGCGACACGGGGAAACGTCCGGCATAACGCAAATCGTTACCGACCATTGATAATTGCTGAGCGCGCAAACTTAACTGCACGCGGGCATTTTTTACCGGCTCGCCATCCGGGTAGAGAAGTTGCAGTTTGCCGCTGACCGCTTCGCCAGTTTTGAACTCTTTTTTGTCGAGAGCTAAACCAATCTCGAAATGTGGCTTGATGTAGTTTGCCACGCGAAAACTGCTGCTATAGACCTGATTGCGGTAAGCAAGACGTAACTCATAACCTCCGGCTACGGCATTTTCTGGCAGGCGGAAACTTCCCTGCCCGCCATTGCGCGCATCCAGCGTGACATCGACGGTTTGCAACAGACTGCCGTTAGCGTCCAGCACCGAAAGCTTCGCCGGGGCGCTGACGATGGGGGATGAATGCAACGGATCGTGGAACTCGCGGCCCATCACTTTAACATCGACACGATCGCCTGCGCGATATAGCGGGCGATCGGTAAAAATATACAAGCGGGTGTTGTAGATTTCGCTTTCGTAGAAGAAGTTCTCGGAGACAAAAACGCCGCCTTCAGCATCCTTACCCAGAATGTATGAACGTTCTGGCGATATATGTTGTAACTGCAAGGTACCGCTGTCATCGGTCACACCGCGGGTCATCACGCCAAGACCGTCAGTCCACAAGATCTCTGAGCCGGGCTTCGCTTCACCCTGTTTTTTACCCGCGGTCCATACCAGAAGCTCGTTACCTGACACTTTGCTAAGCGCCACGGTATCGGAAACAAACACCACCGTCGTCGCCCGATACCCACCAACCATCGCCTCGACGAGGTACAGTCCCGGCTCTTGTTGGCCGAGAGGAATATAAATGTTACCCGGCTGCGGCGAGATGAAATTGCTGGATGCGCCTTCCAGTTTTACCCCTTGCTGCGGCTCGACCGGTTTAGCCTGCCATAGTGGATAACGGAACTGTTCCACCAAGGGATATTTTTTCAGCGGGGAAAACTGGTTGTTCTGTACATAACGGGAAGGTTTAATAATGGCATTGCCGAGATGTAATTCGGGTAATGCCTGAGTCACATTCTGCCGTGACTGAGAAGAGAAAGTACGCTGCATCACGCGGCGAGATTTGCCGTACCAGTTATCCCACAGCCAGGTCAGCGTATTGTTCAGCCCGTCGCCCAGATATTGCGGTTGCACCACAATGCGATGCAGGTTTTTCTGCTGGCGCAAAAATGCCATCGGGTCAGGAATACGATACAGGCGAACGTCCACGCCGCCGTACTCTTCCATCTGATAGCGCCGATAATCACGCCCCGGCGCTTCCAGTCGCACTTTCGCCTCTTCACTGCTGCTAAAACTGCTGTCAGCAAGCAAAAAGAATGTTCCCCCGGCGGGCGGCGCATAGTTACTGGAAGGAAGCGAATCATCAGCATTAGCAAGCCCTGTTCCCACAAGAGACAGGGACAAGCACGCTGCTATCACGCCAGAAAATTTAAACGATAAATGCCAATGAAATTGGGATTGGAATCGTTGGGTATCCATCGGGTGTCCTTCCATGTCATAAGTTGTTGCAGACTGACTGCGCGCATTCCGTTGTCAGTTTTCGTGGCGCTTCCGGTGTGGTAGATGACGTAACGCCCCATCCAGACCATTAAGTGCTGGGCATCGCCCTGATCGAAAAAAATCATATCGCCAGGCAGCGCCTGGTTTATGTCCTGGCCAATAAACTGGCTGTTGTACTGAATCAAATTAATCGCGGTCACGTAGGGGCCGGTTTTCCCGTTCCCCTGATTCCAGTTTTGCGCCAGTTGACGCTGTCCAGGTGTTAGCGTCATCTCTGGCGGCAAATACTGGCTAGAGAAACCGTTACTTTTTAGCCATTTACTATCGTGAACTTTCAGCGTCTCGTTCGCCGCAAATCGCACCAGGCCCGCACAATCCTGCTGATACCAGCGTGGACTTGGCCCCTGGCGGAGCTGTTCTTGTGCAATGCGTACAAACCAGGCGCGAAACAGCCCGGATTGTTCGACATTCAGCATTTCGCTATGGGCAACAACACAACACAGCCAGCAAATCAGCGCCAGCAGCCCGTGCCTCATAGCGGCTGCCAGGTTATGGGTAGCCACTGCCAGGCGGCACCGGGTTCCATCTGGGCCAGCTTCATGACATAACGCGGTTGTTGAGATAAAGCGTCCAGCTTCGGCATTAATAAAGTTTGTGCGGCGTTATAAAAAACCGGTTCGAGATTCTTCGGCAGACTGGTCAACGTTTCGTTACGCAGCAGTTTCGCCACGCCTTGTGGATTGATATAGAGCGGAACGATGCCATCAGTGGGTATTACATCCACCATTGCCGGGCGGTTTTTATTCAGTGTTTGCAGGGCGTTATTAACCAGCGTGTCATCGAGGGAGAAAAGCAGCGTTTTGTTTTGCATCGCCAGCGACACGCGGAAAAAATAATCCGACATTAATTGATCGGGTTGCGCCGCCTGCGCTTTCGGATACTGACCGTATCGGGAACTCACTTCGCGACGCCAGATTTGCGCTTCGCCCTGCTGAGTCTGGCTTATCGGCAAAACACCTTCTGGCGCTTTGCTTTCGTGCGCACCAATATTTTGCGTAAACAGTTTCCCTGGCAATTGCGCCTGTTCGGCAGTGCCATCAAACTGACCGACAAACAGCGGGGTTTGCAATTTTGAGTCTTCATACCAGCACAGCCCCGCGGCACCGTCTAACGCCCCATTCAGCTTGTCGTTTTCCTGGCTGATGTGCGAAAGCATCTCTTCGGCAATACCGTGTGAATACGGCACCGCCACACAGAAGCTGGCCCCGGCAGGCATACTGTTCCAGACCGGCGTAAAATCGAAACTGGTATCTACGCTGGCGGATTCATCATTTAACGCCACAAAACTGTGCCAGCCGTCGTTACCCATTTCGAAGCGTACGCCAGCAAAAGAAGGCATTAACCGCTGGTAGCCAAAACCCAGCAACCTGGCGCTGCCCACGATGCGCTGGCGTACTGGCGTTTTTTCAGCAGCACGCTCTTCCAGGCCAAAGCTTGCTTGCCAGCGTTTTTTGCCGCTCAACAAATCACCTGCGATCGCCGTGGCTTCGGTATCCTGCTGATCATCTTTAAACAACATATCCGTGCTGGAAAACACCAGCATCTTGTCCTGATAAGTCGCGAACATCAGGGCGTTATTGCCGTTATAGCGCAACTGATAAACAGGAATAGTTTCACTATTTATCTTGATGCTACTGATTTCCGTTTTGCTTAACTGGCTGTCGCTGGTAGCGGCAAACAACAATGGCTCCAGCAGTTTGCTTAAACCACTGCGCTGGATCAGCACCATATAATGTGAAAGATGGCCTTGTTTATCGTGCCACAGCGCTGCCTGCGCGGGCTGATCTAAGAGTGACGAAAAGAGCTTATCTTTCAGCGTGAGATCGTGTTCATAGACAATACGACGAATGCTGCCTTCAATGCCCAGACGATCGGCATGATTCTGATAATAGAAAACGAAATCTTCGCTCAGAACATCGTGGAGAAACGGAATGGTGAGGAGATCTTTGGGAAGCTGGCTCAGAGAGTCGCTGTCGAGAAAGAGGTCCGGCTCATTGAGATCGATTTGCAGATTGTTGTGCACCACCAGCGGCGACAACGTTTTTTCTGGCCCACTGCCAGCATATTGCAACGCCCAGACGCCAGCGGAAAGCAGTGCTATTGCGCCAAAACCTACAAGACCATAGAACCGCCAGCCTTTCGCCTTTTTTTCACCACTCATTGCCACATTCCTTGTGTATAGCCAGCCATTTTTTACGGGCACAGCCAAACTTTACCGTGCCCTAATACGACAAAAGCCCAGACTTTGCAGCCTGGACTTTTCAATTCAAACAAGGGAGATAGCTCCCTTTTGGCATGAAGAAGTAAAATTATTCTTCTTCTGGCTCGTCGTCAACGTCCACTTCCGGAGCGATTTCATCGTCCCCTTCCGCGGCACTGCCATCGATGGTATCCAGATCTTCCTCGTCAACCGGTTCAGCAACACGTTGCAGACCCACTACGTTTTCATCTTCCGCAGTACGGATGAGGATCACGCCCTGGGTGTTACGGCCTACGATGCTGATTTCCGAAACGCGAGTACGTACCAGCGTACCGGCATCGGTGATCATCATGATCTGGTCGCAGTCATCTACCTGTACCGCGCCAACCACTAAACCATTACGTTCAGTAACCTTAATGGAGATAACCCCTTTCGTCGCACGCGACTTGGTTGGGTATTCCGCCACTGCGGTACGTTTACCGTAACCGTTTTGCGTTGCGGTGAGGATTGCGCCATCGCCACGAGGCACGATCAGAGAGACGACTTTATCGCCTTCACCTAAGCGAATACCGCGAACACCGGTGGTGTTGCAGCCCATCGCACGGACAGAAGACTCTTTAAAGCGCACCACTTTACCTTCAGCGGAGAACAGCATTACTTCATCTTCGCCACTGGTCAGGTCAACGCCGATCAGCTCATCGCCTTCAACCAGTTTGATCGCCACTTTACCGGCGGTACGCAGACGGTTGAATTCGGTGAGGACGGTTTTCTTCACAGTACCGTTAGCGGTCGCCATGAAGACTTTCACGCCTTCTTCAAACTCGGTCACCGGCAGGATCGCGGTGATACGTTCGTCCTGCTCCAGCGGCAGCAGGTTGACGATCGGACGACCGCGCGCGCCACGAGAGGCTTCCGGCAACTGATAGACTTTCATCGAATAGACGCGACCACGGCTGGAGAAGCACAGGATATGGTCGTGGGTATTCGCCACCAGCAGTCGGTCGATAAAGTCTTCTTCTTTAATACGTGCGGCAGATTTACCTTTCCCGCCACGACGCTGCGCTTCGTATTCAGAAAGCGGCTGATACTTAACGTAGCCCTGGTGAGATAGTGTCACTACCACATCTTCCTGGGTGATCAGATCTTCCAGGTTGATGTCTGCGCTGTTGGCGGTGATTTCGGTACGACGTTTGTCACCGAACTGTTCACGAACCAGCTCCAGCTCTTCACGGATCACTTCCATCAGACGATCGGCGCTACCAAGAATACGCAGCAGTTCTGCGATCTGATCCAGCAGCTCTTTGTATTCGTCGAGCAGTTTTTCGTGCTCAAGGCCGGTCAGTTTCTGCAAACGCAGATCCAGAATCGCCTGAGCTTGCTGTTCGGTCAGGTAGTACAGACCATCACGCACGCCGAACTCTGGCTCCAGCCATTCCGGACGCGCAGCATCGTCGCCAGCACGTTCGAGCATCGCGGCAACGTTGCCCAGCTGCCACGGATTAGCAACCAGCGCAGTTTTCGCTTCTGCAGGCGTCGGCGCATGACGGATCAGTTCGATGATCGGGTCGATGTTCGCCAGCGCCACGGCTAATGCTTCAAGGATATGAGCACGATCGCGAGCTTTACGCAGTTCGAAAATAGTACGACGGGTCACCACTTCACGGCGGTGACGAACAAACGCCGCGATGATGTCTTTCAGGTTCATGATCTTCGGCTGACCATGGTGCAATGCCACCATGTTGATACCGAAAGAAACCTGCAACTGGGTCTGGGAGTAGAGGTTGTTAAGCACAACTTCACCGACCGCATCGCGTTTCACTTCAATCACGATGCGCATACCGTCTTTGTCAGACTCGTCACGCAGCGCGCTGATGCCTTCCACGCGTTTTTCTTTTACCAGTTCCGCAATCTTCTCGATCAGGCGCGCTTTGTTTACCTGATACGGAATTTCGTGGACGATAATGGTTTCACGTCCGGTTTTGGCGTCAACTTCCACTTCAGCACGGGCGCGGATATATACCTTGCCGCGACCGGTACGGTAAGCTTCTTCAATACCGCGACGACCGTTAATGATTGCCGCCGTCGGGAAGTCCGGCCCCGGGATGTGTTCCATCAGCCCTTCAATGCTGATGTCTTCATCATCGATATACGCCAGACAACCGTTGATGACTTCCGTCAGGTTGTGCGGCGGGATGTTGGTTGCCATACCTACGGCGATACCGGAAGAACCGTTCACCAGCAGGTTAGGAATTTTGGTTGGCATGACGTCCGGAATTTTTTCCGTGCCGTCATAGTTATCAACGAAATCGACCGTCTCTTTTTCGAGATCGGCCATCAGTTCATGGGCAATTTTCGCCAGACGGATTTCCGTATAACGCATTGCCGCCGCAGAGTCGCCGTCGATGGAACCGAAGTTACCCTGACCGTCTACCAGCATGTAACGCAGCGAGAATGGCTGCGCCATACGGACGATCGTGTCATAAACCGCCGAGTCACCATGGGGATGGTATTTACCGATTACGTCACCAACGACACGGGCAGATTTTTTATAGGCTTTGTTCCAGTCATTGCCTAGTACGTTCATGGCGTAAAGTACGCGACGGTGTACCGGCTTCAGACCATCTCGGACATCTGGCAGCGCACGGCCAACAATGACCGACATCGCATAATCCAGATAGGAGCTCTTCAGCTCTTCCTCAATGTTGACCGGTGTAATTTCTCTCGCAAGGTCGCTCATCTAACCGCTATCCCTCTACTGTATCCCGGATTCAAAGGTCGCAAATTATAACACAGCCGCGCAGTTTGAGGTAAACCTATACGCTTTATTCACATCCAATGCCTGATATACTCGTTTGTCTTGCCAATTACGGAGTAGAAGTGCCAATGAATGCCGAAAAATCGCCGGTAAACCATAACGTAGACCACGAAGAGATCGCTAAATTTGAAGCCGTCGCCTCCCGCTGGTGGGATCTTGAAGGTGAGTTCAAACCGCTGCACCGCATTAACCCGCTGCGTCTGGGCTATATTGCCGAGCGTGCTGGCGGTTTATTTGGCAAAAAGGTGCTCGATGTCGGTTGTGGCGGCGGCATTCTGGCCGAGAGTATGGCGCGCGAAGGCGCGACGGTGACCGGTCTGGATATGGGCTTTGAGCCATTGCAGGTGGCAAAGCTGCACGCACTGGAAAGCGGCATTCAAGTGGATTACGTGCAGGAAACCGTGGAAGAGCACGCGGCAAAACATGCCGGGCAGTATGATGTGGTGACCTGCATGGAGATGCTGGAGCACGTCCCCGATCCGCAGTCAGTGGTCAGAGCCTGTGCGCAACTGGTGAAACCGGGCGGCGATGTCTTTTTCTCGACGCTTAACCGCAACGGCAAGTCATGGCTGATGGCGGTGGTTGGCGCGGAACATATTTTGCGCATGGTGCCCAAAGGCACGCATGATGTGAAGAAGTTTATTAAACCGGCAGAGCTGCTTGGCTGGGTAGATCAGACAAGCCTTAAAGAGCGACATATAACCGGGCTACATTACAACCCGATCACTAATACTTTTAAACTCGGCCCCGGCGTGGATGTGAACTATATGCTGCACACGCAGAATAAGTGAGGTTGATGTTTGGCCGCGCCAATGCCTGATGCGACGCTTGCCGCGTCTTATCAGGCCTACAAATGCTCCCCGTAGGCCGGATAAGGCGTTTACGCCGCATCCGGCAACCGTGCCGACTAGACAGTGATTACCATTTCACCGTCATCGACAAAAACCCTGCCGTCTGGGCAAAATCATCACTCCCTTTCTGCCACGCCACGCTGCCGCGCAGGGACACTCGCTGACTGATATTGCCCGTGACTCCCACTTTTATTTCACCCCGTTGCTTCACCGCATCGTCACTGATAGTGCTGCCATCCTCTTCAATTTCCGTCGAATGGGGATCGTGATAATAATTCAGATCTAATGTTGGTATGACATGAACAGCGGTACGCCATTCGCTGTGTAAACCCAGCCGCGTCTGAATATCATCACCCTGCGATTGTGACACGCGCGCACGGTTAGCGGCGGTAAAATCATCCTGCTGCACGCCCTGATAAATCACCTGCGCCTGCGGTTCAATCACCACACCACGCCCCGGTAACCACTGATACCCCGCCTCCAGCGAGGCGATAATCCCCGACGAGTGGTAATGATCTGTGCCATCTTCTTGTTCGGAAACATCATTGCTAAACCACGCGTATTGCAGCCAGCTATCCAGCCAGGCCCCTTGCTTCTGATTACCGTGCTGAAACCAGCTTGATGTCAGCCCAACGGCATAACCGTGGTTCTGGTTATCGGCGCGAGTTCCGGTCATATTCGAGCGGCTGTCGCCCTGGTTATCGCTGTAGCCACCAACAATCCCAAGCATCCACTCGCCATCCGTGCCCCAGCGCCCGCTAAACAGATCGCCGCTAAGTTGCACCGTAGAAGTGTCTTCATGTTGAGCCAGTTGCCCCGCTGCTGTGTAATGATAATCTCCGCCGATAACACGTAAATTCAGCGTCTGACCATCGCCACCTGCGTGATCGCGTCGCTCCATCATAAACGCCTGATTTGCCGCCCGCAGGTTATTGAGATAACCGCCAACTTTGGCATTCAACACCGGCTGGTAAGCAGGCGTAGGTTCCGGGTCGGGTGTTGGATCAGGATCCGGCGTGGGATCAGGATCGGGAGTCGGGTCTGGATCAGGTGGCGATGGCGGCGTTACTTCTTGCGATCGCAGATACCAGTCGTTGTTATCTTCCACCAGCGTGTAGTCATACGCTCCCATATTGACGTAGCCGCTGCCTGCCAGACTGAACTGCGCATTGTTTTGAAACTGCGTGGGATCAGCTGCGAAATCAACCACTTTAATGCCTGTCGATGTCGGCTCACCAATCCCTGTAATGGAGTTAACCACCACAGTTGTGTTGCCAGCAGTATTACCGTTCATCACCAATTGATCGCTTACCGAGTCATCGCCGTTTAATTCGCTATCGAGCAGTAGCGTACCGCCGCCGGTATAATCACCGTTTACCGTCAGCGTATCGCCAGCGACGCCATTTTGCAGGCTAACCGCACCGGACGTATTGGTCAGATTGCCATTAACCGTCACGTTGGAAAGATAAGTCAGGCTGTCAGTTTCAAGGTTGGTATTAAGCTCACCTGTCAACATCACACCATCGGTGGCATTCACCAGCGTCCCATCGCCGTTAAATAGTGAGGCATTAAGGGCGACGGAAGTATCCTGCCCGGTCAGGCGCAAAACCGTACCATCGCTGATGTCGATAGTGCCGCTGGAAATAGCATCAATTGACTGAATATCCTGATCCGCGCCAGTAACGAACGTTGCCCCATCACCAACCCACAGTGACGAAGCATAAGGAAGGATATCAGCAACATCACCTTTCAGGGTGCCTTCTTCGACACGTACCGCCGACTGCGTTGTACCGCTGGCGGTCAGCTCCAGTGTACCAGCCCCCGTTTTAGTCAATGTGCTACCCTCATCCTGATGCTGCCCGCTGCTGTCAGCCATCAGTGCGCCCCACTGCGTGTCTACCCCCGCATCAACTGCCACTTCACCGTCGGCGCGCATTTCAATATCACGTCCGTGGCCTGCCGCATCTGAACGCGTGTCAACGTCGGAGGTAATCTCCATCACGCTTTCTTGTTGCTTATCGGTAAAGATAACCTGGCGGTTATAGTGGGTATCTCCAAGCTGCGAGTTGTCGCTCACCATCAGCGTACCGGAGGCGATTTGTGTTGTGCCCAAATAACTATTATTGTTTGCCAGACTTACCTGCCCGTCGCTCGCATCGACCACCACGTAGACGCCATCTTTCCCGTCGCCGCCGATATGCAAATTGTCGCCACCTGCAAGATCTACCACATCCTGACTGCCGATAACCGTTCCGCTGCTGCCACTGACTTCAAGGCCATCGTTGTATGATGTGCCGCTCTGCCAGGTGGAGAAATCAGAGAGATCGAGCACACCGCCGTTTAACACGATCGACTGCGGATCGTCCTGGAGAGCGGTAAGATCTGCCGCGTCGCCTTCCAGCGAAAGCACCGCACCATCATCAACGACTATATCGCCGGTTAGCGCCATCGACTGCGCCCCTGCCAGCACGTAGCTGCCGTTTTGCGCAATGGTGAGCTGACCAGCACCTTCGATGATGCCAGCAAAACTGCCCTGATTAACAGTAACGTTGCCACCAGCATCGATATTTAAAGTGCCATTCTGAAAGCCCGTCAATGCGTGCACAAAAGTTTGTTGGGTCGAGCCAACGTTTAGCTCAGCCTGATTCTGATACTGATCAATACTCCCTATCGTCAGACCGTAGCAGTCTTGCGGATCGTCCTGGCAATGCGTATCGCCGACATTCATCAGGGAGTTGCTGCGGCCCAGGGTAACTTCACCGTTTTCAATCTGCATCTCACCAGTAAAGTCATTGTTATCTGCATTAAGTACCAGATCGCCGGAACCTGTTTTGGTGATTAACCCGGTACCAGCAATAGAGTCAACAGCTCCGTCATTCTCTGTATTGCCAATAACCAGCGTTTTTCCGTCGGCAATATCAAAGGTAACTTCACTTAAGCCGAGATACATAAAGCCACCCGCCGCAGAGGAAGGACCATCTCCATAGCCTGCTGCGCTATTGTTCTCATCGACTAACACGCCTCCGTTCTGGCTGTAGCTGTCATCAACAGAAATATCAATAAGATAGGGAGCCGTCACGCTATTGGTATATATCGCCCCGCCATAACCTTCGGCAGTGTTATTTGTAAAGGCAGTGTTATTTACTATCGTATAACCTGAAGGATGCTTGCTGTCGCTATTATTATCGGTAACATCGATTGCCCCGCCATCGCCATCACTGTAACTTGTTGATGTATATGCCTGGTTGTTATCAAAAATAACATCACTTAAATAAACGTCATTATTAATGGTATAAATTGCGCCACCTTTGCCATCATTAGCGATGTTATTGCGAAACATGGCGTTAGTGACACGTAAATCGACGGCACCAGTATCGTTAGTACCAGAAGAATAGATTGCGCCACCATAGCCGCCTGCGACGTTACCGGAAAAAATAACATCAGTAAGATTCAGCGTTGAGTTTTCTTTAGCAAATATGGCCCCGCCGTTATTATATTCTCCTGTAACGGTGTTATTGGCAAACAGAGTCATTCCAGTTTCATTTTCTGGTAATAGTGAAAATTCCGCTCCTTGTTGCAAAAATACGGCCCCACCGCTGGCGTTATTGGTCATATCCGAAAAAACCAGCCATTGCCCATCAGCGATACTCCAGTCCTGCGTAATGCCTGAAAGGCTTTGCCTGCTGGCCTGACAACTCGCTTTGACATCATATCCCTGGCATGAATCAGTGACCGCCGCGACACCGTTAGCAGAGAAAAGAGATGCAATCATTGACGGGAGTAAAGATAAATACTCCTTGCGTAGAAAGATAATCCGCATATTAATCTAACCATCATTTTCTATAAGACGGCGTATTTAATCGCATTATACGATATGGAATATCTTTCTTTTGTAAATTGTTCAACCCGGTGCAATGGCTATTTTGTTATTATTTGATGAATAATATCAGTGCGTCATAATTCAAGTTAATAACCTTCAGGGATATCAGTTATATTTAAACTAAATTAAAGTCATGAATAATTTTCTTATAATATAAGGTAAATTAACAAAATGGCTTAGCATTTAACAATAACCGAATAGAAAACAACCATTTCGCCATCAACAATCTCTTACATTCGCTTATATATTGACCACAACTGATACATCAGATTATGTGATGACTCGTGCTTAGATCAATTTTTGCAATCATTAGCAAAAAGATTAATAAACCATCTATATCAATTTATCTAACCTATTATGCCGTTCAAGAAATCGCCGAACAGTTATTTTTAACAAATTTTTCTCTTCCCATTGACTTTCCCGGACACCTTGTCTGACCTAAGGTGCGCGAAAGCCACTTTTTCCTTCCTGAGTTATCCACAAAGTTATGCACTTGCAAGAGGGTCATTTTCACACTATCTTGCAGTGAATCCCAAACATACCCCCTATATATAGTGTTCTAAGCAGCTTCCCGTACTACAGGTAGTCTGCATGAAACTATTGCGGAAAGAATTCCAAAAACAGGTACGACATACATGAATCAGAATCTGCTGGTGACAAAGCGCGACGGTAGCACAGAGCGCATCAATCTCGACAAAATCCATCGCGTTCTGGATTGGGCGGCAGAAGGACTGCATAACGTTTCGATTTCCCAGGTCGAGCTGCGCTCCCACATTCAGTTTTATGACGGTATCAAGACCTCTGACATCCACGAAACCATTATCAAGGCTGCCGCAGACCTGATCTCCCGTGATGCGCCGGATTATCAGTATCTCGCCGCGCGCCTGGCGATCTTCCACCTGCGTAAAAAAGCCTACGGCCAGTTTGAGCCGCCTGCGCTGTACGACCACGTGGTGAAAATGGTCGAGATGGGCAAATACGATAATCATCTGCTGGAAGACTACACGGAAGAAGAGTTCAAGCAGATGGACACCTTTATCGATCACGACCGTGATATGACCTTCTCTTATGCTGCCGTTAAGCAGCTGGAAGGCAAATATCTGGTACAGAACCGCGTGACCGGCGAAATCTATGAGAGCGCCCAGTTCCTTTATATTCTAGTTGCCGCGTGCTTGTTCTCGAACTACCCGCGTGAAACGCGCCTGCAATATGTGAAGCGTTTTTACGACGCGGTTTCCACATTTAAAATTTCGCTGCCGACGCCAATCATGTCCGGCGTGCGTACCCCGACTCGTCAGTTCAGCTCCTGCGTACTGATCGAGTGCGGTGACAGCCTGGATTCCATCAACGCCACCTCCAGCGCGATTGTTAAATACGTTTCCCAGCGTGCCGGGATCGGCATCAACGCCGGGCGTATTCGTGCGCTGGGTAGCCCGATTCGCGGTGGTGAAGCGTTCCATACCGGCTGCATTCCGTTCTACAAACATTTCCAGACAGCGGTGAAATCCTGCTCTCAGGGCGGTGTGCGCGGCGGTGCGGCAACGCTGTTCTACCCGATGTGGCATCTGGAAGTGGAAAGCCTGCTGGTGTTGAAAAACAACCGTGGTGTGGAAGGCAACCGCGTGCGTCATATGGACTACGGGGTACAAATCAACAAACTGATGTATACCCGTCTGCTGAAAGGTGAAGATATCACCCTGTTCAGCCCGTCCGACGTACCGGGGCTGTACGACGCGTTCTTCGCCGATCAGGAAGAGTTTGAACGTCTGTATACCAAATATGAGAAAGACGACAGCATCCGCAAGCAGCGTGTGAAAGCCGTTGAGCTGTTCTCGCTGATGATGCAGGAACGTGCGTCTACCGGTCGTATCTATATTCAGAACGTTGACCACTGCAATACCCATAGCCCGTTTGATCCGGCCATCGCGCCAGTGCGTCAGTCTAACCTGTGCCTGGAGATAGCCCTGCCGACCAAACCGCTGAACGACGTCAACGACGAGAACGGTGAAATCGCGCTGTGTACGCTGTCTGCTTTCAACCTGGGCGCAATTAATAACCTGGATGAACTGGAAGAGCTGGCAATTCTGGCGGTTCGTGCACTTGACGCGCTGCTGGATTATCAGGATTACCCGATCCCGGCCGCCAAACGTGGAGCGATGGGTCGTCGTACGCTGGGTATTGGTGTGATCAACTTCGCTTACTACCTGGCGAAGCACGGTAAACGCTACTCCGACGGCAGCGCCAACAACCTGACGCATAAAACCTTCGAAGCCATTCAGTATTACCTGCTGAAAGCCTCTAATGAGCTGGCGAAAGAGCAAGGCGCGTGCCCGTGGTTTAACGAAACCACTTACGCGAAAGGGATCCTGCCGATCGATACCTATAAGAAAGATCTGGATACCATCGCTAATGAGCCGCTGCATTACGACTGGGAAGCTCTGCGTGAGTCAATCAAAACGCACGGTCTGCGTAACTCCACGCTTTCTGCTCTGATGCCGTCCGAGACTTCTTCGCAGATCTCTAACGCCACTAACGGTATTGAACCGCCGCGCGGTTACGTCAGCATCAAAGCGTCGAAAGACGGTATTTTGCGCCAGGTGGTGCCGGACTACGAGCACCTGCGCGACGCCTATGAGCTGCTGTGGGAAATGCCGGGTAACGATGGTTATCTGCAACTGGTGGGTATCATGCAGAAATTTATCGATCAGTCGATCTCTGCCAACACCAACTACGATCCGTCACGCTTCCCGTCAGGAAAAGTGCCGATGCAGCAGTTGCTGAAAGACCTGCTCACCGCCTACAAATTCGGGGTCAAAACACTGTATTATCAGAACACCCGTGACGGCGCTGAAGACGCACAAGACGATCTGGTGCCGTCAATCCAGGACGATGGCTGCGAAAGCGGCGCATGTAAGATCTGATATTGAGATGCCGGATGCGGCGTAAACGCCTTATCCGGCCTACGGCTCGGTTTGTAGGCCTGATAAGACGCGCCAGCGTCGCATCAGGCTCCGGGTGCCGGATGCAGCGTGAACGCCTTATCCGGCCTACGGCTCGGATTTGTAGGCCTGATAAGACGCGCCAGCGTCGCATCAGGCACAGGATGCGGCGTAAAATGCCTTATCCGGCATTAAACTCCCAACAGGACACACTCATGGCATATACCACCTTTTCACAGACGAAAAATGATCAGCTCAAAGAACCGATGTTCTTTGGTCAGCCGGTCAACGTGGCTCGCTACGATCAGCAAAAATATGACATCTTCGAAAAGCTGATCGAAAAGCAGCTCTCTTTCTTCTGGCGTCCGGAAGAAGTTGACGTCTCCCGCGACCGTATAGATTACCAGGCGCTGCCGGAGCACGAAAAACACATCTTTATCAGCAACCTGAAATATCAGACGCTGCTGGATTCCATTCAGGGTCGTAGCCCGAACGTGGCGCTATTGCCGCTTATTTCTATTCCGGAACTGGAAACCTGGGTCGAAACCTGGGCGTTCTCAGAAACGATTCATTCCCGTTCCTATACTCATATCATTCGTAATATCGTTAACGATCCGTCTGTTGTGTTTGACGATATCGTCACCAACGAGCAGATCCAGAAACGTGCGGAAGGGATCTCCAGCTATTACGATGAGCTGATCGAAATGACCAGCTACTGGCATCTGCTGGGCGAAGGTACCCACACCGTTAACGGTAAAACTGTGACCGTTAGCCTGCGCGAGCTGAAGAAAAAACTGTATCTCTGCCTGATGAGCGTTAACGCGCTGGAAGCGATTCGTTTCTACGTCAGCTTTGCTTGTTCCTTCGCATTTGCAGAACGCGAATTGATGGAAGGCAACGCCAAAATTATTCGCCTGATTGCCCGCGACGAAGCCCTGCACCTGACCGGCACCCAGCATATGCTGAATCTGCTGCGCAGCGGCGCGGACGATCCTGAGATGGCGGAAATTGCCGAAGAGTGTAAGCAGGAGTGCTATGACCTGTTTGTTCAGGCAGCTCAACAGGAGAAAGACTGGGCGGATTATCTGTTCCGCGACGGTTCGATGATTGGTCTGAATAAAGACATTCTCTGCCAGTACGTTGAATACATCACCAATATCCGTATGCAGGCAGTCGGTTTGGATCTGCCGTTCCAGACGCGCTCCAACCCGATCCCGTGGATCAACACTTGGCTGGTGTCTGATAACGTGCAGGTTGCTCCGCAGGAAGTGGAAGTCAGTTCTTATCTGGTCGGGCAGATTGACTCAGAAGTGGACACCGACGATTTGAGTAACTTCCAGCTCTGATGGCCCGCGTTACCCTGCGCATCACTGGCACACAACTGCTGTGCCAGGATGAACACCCTTCCCTTCTGGCGGCGCTGGAATCCCACAATGTGGCGGTTGAGTACCAGTGTCGCGAAGGTTACTGCGGCTCCTGTCGCACACGCCTGGTTGCAGGTCAAGTTGACTGGATTGCCGAACCGTTAGCCTTTATTCAGCCGGGGGAAATTTTGCCCTGTTGTTGCCGGGCAAAAGGCGATATTGAAATCGAGATGTGAATTGGTTGTAGTGCCAGATACAACGCTTATGCGTCTTATCTGGCCTACAACGATTACATGGCGTAGTAATACGCTTTCACCTGCTCCCAGTCCGCTTTGGGGATTGGCTCCAGATATTTTTCCAGCTGGCGGAAGTCATGATTAATCGCTTTATCGCGACGCAAGCGGCGACGACTTTTCTCCAGGTCAAGAAAACCAGCTTCTGCATTACCTTCTGTTTTCACATAGATATGGCGAACATAACAACAGCCATGCTGACGATTAATGCTATGCATTTTCTTAAACGCCAGCGCCACTGCTTTCAACATGGCTTGCCGTACTTCGTCAGAATAAGGCGATACTGCATGCTGGGCATACCAGTCAGCAATGCTGATGAACCCCGCCATATCTTCAGTCACCAGCAACGCTCGCCATTCACCCTCAATTTTCACCGCTTCACCAAAAACGATCTTCGGCACGATGACACCGGCCCGTTCCAGTTCTTTAATTACCGCAACCTCACGGACAATCGTTGGTCGGCCGAACGGATAACGTACGGAATGAAACAGATGATGCGTCATGCGCTTTACATACAGCTTTTTGCCGTTGCGCTCGACGCATTGCACCCCGCTCATACCATTACGGCGATAGTTAGGCTCTTCAACCCAGTCGCCCTCTGTTGCCCACCAGTGATTAAATTCGTCGTACTTTGCTGAAACTGCCATACCCTATCGCCTGTCATTTTTATTAACGACAATGACTATAGGTGGTTACCTGAGGAAAATCTTAATGAAACGTGTCGTATTAATGAATTTCTTTTGCCACTACTAGCTTGACACCGCTTTTACCCTTCATTTGCAGCGCATAGATTCCACCAGCCACTACCACTAATAGTGCGCCCAGCAGATAAAATGTGAATTTAATCAGGCGGATACAGCGATGAATTTTATTCGACAGGGATTAGGCATCGCCTTACAACCAGAGTTAACGCTGAAAAGCATTGCAGGTGAATTGTGTTCCGTTCCTCTCGAACCAACTTTCTATCGACAGATTTCGTTGCTGGCTAAAGAAAAGCCGGTAGAAGGCAGTCCACTGTTTTTACTACAAATGTGCATGGAACAATTAGTGGCGATTGGAAAAATTTGATATGAGACAGGATGGCGCATGAACGCCATCCTGCAGTAACATTACTCTTTATTAAGAAATTTTACTGCCTTATCAGGGAAATCAGTAAACAGCCCATTTACACCCGCTTTGTTATACAGAGCATCATATAACTGATTCACATCAGGAGTGTATTCAGGCAGTTTATCTGACCGCACGGTATAAGGATGCACTACCAGTTTATTCTGCTGAGCATCTTGCACCATGCCAGTGAGTTTGATATTACCCGGCTGCGATGTCTCCTCAATCAACATATGGTAATCCGGACCAATACCATCTGCATATTCCGCCACCTGTTTCATGGCACCCGGCTTAAACATCCAGTCGTAGTTGTAATTAACCCAGCTTCCATCCGGCTGTTTCTGCTGCGTTTCATTCCAGTCGGTATAGGCAATCAGCTGTACCAGATTGAGCTCCATGCCCATTTTGGGTTCCAGCTCATTCTTAATACGCTTCAGCTCATCAGCATCAAAACATTGCAAATAAACTTTATCGTCTTTACCGGTGTAACCATATTTCTTCAGCACTTCCAGCGTTTTTGCCGCAATATCCTTCCCTTCCTGATGATGGAACCACGGCGCTTTGATTTCTGGATAAATACCGATATTTTTCCCGGTAGAGTGATTTAACCCCTGAACAAATTCAATCTCTTCTTCAAAGGTGTGCACCCGGAAGTCGGACTTACCCATTGGGAAACGCCCCGGATAAGTCTGCACTTTTTTACCGTTTTCAATATCGAAACCTTCGGTAAATTTCAACGACTTAATTTCATCCAGCGTGAAATCTATCGCGTAGTAACGACCGTCTTTGCGCGCCCGATCCGGGAAACGATCGGCAACATCAGTAACACGATCGAGGTAATGGTCATGCAGAACAACCAGATTGTCGTCTTTGGTCATCACCAAATCCTGTTCCAGATAATCCGCTCCCTGCGCATACGCCATCGCTTTTGCTGGCAGCGTATGCTCCGGCAAATATCCACTGGCACCGCGATGGGCGATGACTATTTTTTCGTTGCTGTCCGCCGCCATTGCACTGCTTCCCATGACTATAGTGCTCATCATGATCGCCATGCTAAGGTTTTTCAGCGTCAATTTCATGCCATTAGCCTCCGTTGCGTTTTTGCAGTAATTGTTCATGGCGACGTTTTTCGCCAATCATCACAACAATCAACAAGATAACCGCCAGAATGCTGCCGCCAATCATTACCATAAAGCCGCCATCCCAGCCGAAGAAGTCCACGGTGTAGCCAACAATCGCGCTCGCCGCCACCGAACCGCCCAGGTAACCAAACAGCCCGGTAAAGCCCGCTGCCGTACCTGCCGCTTTTTTCGGTGCCAGTTCCAGCGCATGCAGACCGATCAGCATCACAGGACCGTAGATCAGGAAGCCGATAACAATCATACAAATCATATCGACGGTTGGGTTACCTGCCGGGTTCATCCAGTAAACGATAGTCGCGATGGTCACCAGTGTCATAAAGAAAACGCCGGTTGCCCCACGGTTGCCACGGAAGACTTTATCCGACATCCAGCCGCACAGCAGAGTGCCCGGAATACCTGCATATTCATAAAGGAAGTAGGCCCAGGAGGATTTATCCAGCGCGAAATGCTTAACCTCTTTCAGATAAGTCGGTGACCAGTCGAGGATGCCGTAACGCAGCAGATAAACGAACACGTTGGCGATGGCGATATACCACAGCAGTTTGTTCGGCAGTACGTACTGCATGAAGATTTGCTTCGCCGTCAGCTCCTGTTCCGCTTTTTCGTTATAGTCGTCCGGATAATCATTTTTGTACTCTTCGATCGGCGGCAAGCCACAGGATTGCGGGGTATCGCGCATCATCGCAAAGGCGAATAATGCCACCAGAATGGCGCAGAAAGCAGGCATATAGAGCGCCGCATGCCAGTCATTGAACCAGGCCATCCCCAGCAGGAACAGCAGCGGCGGAATACCACCACCGACGTTGTGCGCACAGTTCCACACTGACACAATGCCGCCACGTTCTTTCTGCGACCACCAGTGCACCATAGTACGACCACACGGCGGCCACCCCATCCCCTGGAACCAACCGCAGAGGAACAACAGTACAAACATCACCGCAATGCTCGACGTCGCCCATGGCACAAAGCCCATAAACAACATCACTGCCGCCGCCAGAATCAAACCTGCGGGCAGGAAAACGCGCGGATTCGAGCGATCCGATACCGAACCCATGATGAATTTCGAAAATCCATAAGCAATCGAGATCCCCGAAAGGGCAAAACCTAAATCACCGCGTGAGAATCCCTGCTCAACCAGATAAGGCATAGCAAGCGCAAAGTTCTTACGAACCAAATAGTAAGCCGCATAGCCAAAGAATATCCCCAGGAAAATTTGCCAGCGCAATCGACGATAAGTCGGATCGATCTCCGCGGCAGGTAAGCGCGCTTTGTGTGGCGCTGGTTTAAAAATACTCAACATTGATAGCCTCCGTGGCCCGTGGTCTTATTTATGATTAACAGCCTGATTCAGTGAGAGAACCTGCCGTTTCTTGAGTTGCCGCGATGTTAAGAAAACATTCATAAATTAAATGTGAATTGCCGCACACATTATTAAATAAGATTTACAAAATGTTCAAAATGACGCATGAAATCACGCTTCACTTTCGAATTATGAGCGAATATGCGCGAAATCAAACAATTCATGTTTTTACTATGGCTAAATGGTAAAAAACGAACTTCAGAGGGATAACAATGAAAACTCGCGACTCGCAATCAAGTGACGTGATTATCATTGGCGGCGGCGCAACGGGAGCCGGGATTGCCCGCGACTGTGCCCTGCGCGGGCTGCGCGTGATTTTGGTTGAGCGCCACGACATCGCAACCGGTGCCACCGGGCGTAACCACGGCCTGCTGCACAGCGGTGCGCGCTATGCGGTAACCGATGCGGAATCGGCCCGCGAATGCATTAGTGAAAACCAGATCCTGAAACGCATTGCACGTCACTGCGTTGAACCAACCAACGGCCTGTTTATCACCCTGCCGGAAGATGACCTCTCCTTCCAGGCCACTTTTATTCGCGCCTGCGAAGAAGCAGGGATCAGCGCAGAAGCTATAGACCCGCAGCAAGCGCGCATTATCGAACCTGCCGTTAACCCGGCACTGATTGGCGCGGTGAAAGTTCCGGATGGCACCGTTGATCCATTTCGTCTGACCGCAGCAAACATGCTGGATGCCAAAGAACACGGTGCCGTTATCCTTACCGCTCATGAAGTCACGGGGCTGATTCGTGAAGGCGCGACGGTGTGCGGTGTTCGTGTACGTAACCATCTCACCGGCGAAACTCAGGCCCTTCATGCACCTGTCGTGGTTAATGCCGCTGGGATCTGGGGGCAACACATTGCCGAATATGCCGATCTGCGCATTCGCATGTTCCCGGCGAAAGGATCGCTGCTGATCATGGATCACCGCATTAACCAGCATGTGATCAACCGCTGCCGTAAACCTTCCGACGCCGATATTCTGGTGCCTGGCGATACCATTTCGCTGATTGGTACCACCTCTTTACGTATTGATTACAACGAGATTGACGATAATCGAGTGACGGCAGAAGAGGTTGATATTCTGCTGCGTGAAGGGGAAAAACTGGCCCCCGTGATGGCGAAAACGCGCATTTTGCGGGCCTATTCTGGCGTGCGCCCGCTGGTTGCCAGCGATGACGACCCGAGCGGACGTAACGTCAGCCGTGGCATCGTGCTGCTCGACCATGCTGAACGCGATGGTCTGGACGGATTTATCACCATCACCGGTGGCAAACTGATGACCTATCGGCTGATGGCTGAATGGGCTACCGACGCGGTATGCCGCAAACTGGGCAACACGCGCCCCTGTACGACTGCCGATCTGGCACTGCCTGGTTCACAAGAACCCGCTGAAGTTACCTTGCGTAAAGTCATCTCCCTGCCTGCCCCGCTGCGCGGTTCTGCGGTTTATCGTCATGGCGATCGCACGCCTGCCTGGCTGAGCGAAGGCCGTCTGCACCGTAGCCTGGTATGTGAGTGCGAAGCGGTAACTGCGGGTGAAGTGCAGTACGCGGTAGAAAATTTAAACGTTAATAGCCTGCTGGATTTACGCCGTCGTACCCGTGTGGGGATGGGCACCTGCCAGGGCGAACTCTGCGCCTGCCGCGCTGCCGGACTGCTGCAACGTTTTAACGTCACGACGTCCGCGCAATCTATCGAGCAACTTTCCACCTTCCTTAACGAACGCTGGAAAGGCGTGCAACCCATCGCCTGGGGAGATGCACTGCGCGAAAGCGAATTTACCCGCTGGGTTTATCAGGGATTGTGTGGTCTGGAGAAGGAGCAGAAAGATGCGCTTTGATACTGTCATTATGGGCGGCGGCCTCGCCGGATTACTCTGTGGCCTGCAACTGCAAAAACACGGCCTGCGCTGTGCCATTGTCACGCGTGGTCAAAGCGCGTTGCATTTCTCATCCGGTTCGCTGGATTTGCTGAGCCATCTGCCAGATGGTCAACCCGTGGCAGACATTCACAGTGGACTGGAATCTTTGCGTCAGCAGGCACCTGCACATCCTTACTCCCTTCTCGGGCCACAACGCGTGCTCGATCTCGCTTGCCAGGCGCAGGCATTAATCGCTGAAAGCGGTGCGCAATTGCAGGGCAGCGTAGAACTGGCTCACCAGCGGATTACGCCGCTCGGCACTCTGCGCTCTACCTGGCTAAGTTCGCCAGAAGTCCCCGTCTGGCCGTTGCCCGCGAAGAAAATATGTGTGGTCGGGATAAGCGGCCTGATGGATTTTCAGGCGCATCTTGCGGCGGCTTCGTTGCGCGAACTGGATCTTTCGGTTGAAACCGCAGAAATAGAGCTGCCGGAACTGGATGTCCTGCGCAATAACGCCACCGAATTTCGCGCTGTGAATATCGCCCGTTTCCTTGATAATGAAGAAAACTGGCCGCTGTTACTTGATGCGCTTATTCCTGTCGCCAATACCTGCGAAATGATCCTGATGCCCGCCTGCTTCGGCCTGGCCGATGACAAACTGTGGCGTTGGTTGAATGAAAAACTACCTTGTTCACTGATGCTTTTGCCAACGCTGCCGCCTTCCGTGCTGGGCATTCGTCTGCAAAACCAGTTACAGCGCCAGTTTGTGCACCAGGGTGGCGTGTGGATGCCGGGCGATGAAGTGAAAAAAGTGACCTGTAAAAATGGCGTAGTGAATGAAATCTGGACCCGCAATCACGCCGATATTCCGCTACGTCCACGTTTCGCGGTTCTCGCCAGCGGCAGTTTCTTTAGTGGCGGACTGGTAGCGGAACGTAACGGCATTCGCGAGCCGATTCTCGGCCTTGATGTGCTACAAACCGCCACGCGGGGTGAATGGTATAAGGGCGATTTTTTTGCGCCGCAACCGTGGCAGCAGTTCGGTGTAACCACTGATGAGACGCTACGCCCGTCGCAGGCAGGGCAAACCATTGAGAACCTGTTTGCCATCGGTTCGGTGCTGGGCGGATTTGATCCCATCGCCCAGGGATGCGGCGGCGGTGTTTGTGCCGTCAGTGCTTTACATGCCGCTCAACAGATTGCCCAACGCGCAGGAGGCCAACAATGAACGACACCAGCTTCGAAAACTGCATTAAGTGCACCGTCTGCACCACCGCCTGCCCGGTGAGCCGGGTGAATCCCGGTTATCCAGGGCCAAAACAAGCCGGGCCGGATGGCGAGCGTCTGCGTTTGAAAGATGGCGCACTGTATGACGAGGCGCTGAAATATTGCATCAACTGCAAACGTTGTGAAGTCGCCTGCCCGTCCGATGTGAAGATTGGCGATATTATCCAGCGCGCGCGGGCAAAATATGACACCACGCGCCCGTCGCTGCGTAATTTTGTGTTGAGTCATACCGACCTGATGGGTAGCGTTTCCACGCCGTTCGCACCAATCGTCAACACCGCTACCTCGCTGAAACCGGTGCGGCAGCTGCTTGATGCGGCGTTAAAAATCGATCATCGTCGCACGCTACCGAAATACTCCTTCGGCACGTTCCGTCGCTGGTATCGCAGCATAGCGGCTCAGCAAGCACAATATAAAGACCAGGTCGCTTTCTTTCACGGATGCTTCGTTAACTACAACCATCCGCAGTTAGGTAAAGATTTAATTAAAGTGCTCAACGCAATGGGTACCGGTGTACAACTGCTCAGCAAAGAAAAATGCTGCGGCGTACCGCTAATCGCCAACGGCTTTACCGATAAAGCACGCAAACAGGCAATTACGAATGTAGAGTCGATCCGCGAAGCTGTGGGAGTAAAAGGCATTCCGGTGATTGCCACCTCCTCAACCTGTACATTTGCCCTGCGCGACGAATACCCGGAAGTGCTGAATGTCGACAACAAAGGCTTGCGCGATCATATCGAACTGGCAACCCGCTGGCTGTGGCGCAAGCTGGACGAAGGCAAAACGTTACCGCTGAAACCGCTGCCGCTGAAAGTGGTTTATCACACTCCGTGCCATATGGAAAAAATGGGCTGGACGCTCTACACCCTGGAGCTGTTGCGTAAAATCCCGGGGCTTGAGTTAACGGTGCTGGATTCCCAGTGCTGCGGTATTGCGGGTACTTACGGTTTCAAAAAAGAGAACTACCCCACCTCACAAGCCATCGGCGCACCACTGTTCCGCCAGATAGAAGAAAGCGGCGCAGATCTGGTGGTCACCGACTGCGAAACCTGTAAATGGCAGATTGAGATGTCCACAAGTCTTCGCTGCGAACATCCGATTACGCTACTGGCCCAGGCGCTGGCTTAAACTCCTTTCTGATGCCCGGTAAGCATGTGGTTACCGGGCATTTTTGCGTACACGATTCCGTGCCCAATGTATGCGTTGCAACGCAGTGAAAATTCCTCTGAAAACGTCTCGCAAAGGCTGAAACTGGCAGATGTCAAAGGCCTGGGATAACCGTAATGTCGCGTCATCATAAATATCAGGTGACGGACAACCATGACCGAATCAACAACCTCCTCCCCGCATGATGCGGTATTTAAAACCTTTATGTTCACACCCGAAACCGCACGGGATTTTCTCGAAATACATTTACCAGAACCACTGCGCAAGCTTTGCAACCTGCAAACCTTACGCCTGGAACCCACTAGTTTTATTGAAAAAAGTTTACGCGCTTACTACTCGGATGTTTTGTGGTCCGTGGAAACCAGCGACGGTGACGGCTATATCTACTGCGTGATTGAACATCAAAGCTCTGCAGAAAAGAATATGGCTTTTCGGCTAATGCGCTATGCCACTGCCGCCATGCAGCGTCACCTGGATAAAGGCTATGACAGAGTTCCGCTGGTGGTGCCATTGCTGTTTTATCATGGCGAAACATCGCCCTACCCGTACTCACTTAACTGGCTGGATGAGTTTGACGATCCGCAACTTGCCCGGCAGTTGTACACCGAAGCTTTTCCGTTGGTGGATATCACCATCGTACCTGACGATGAGATCATGCAACATCGGCGTATAGCTCTGCTGGAACTGATTCAAAAGCATATTCGCGACCGCGATTTAATCGGCATGGTCGACAGGATCACCACGCTTTTGGTTAGAGGCTTCACTAATGACAGCCAGCTACAAACACTGTTTAATTATCTGCTGCAATGCGGCGATACCTCCCGTTTCACCCGTTTTATTGAGGAGATTGCCGAACGTTCACCACTACAAAAGGAGAGATTAATGACTATTGCTGAACGGCTACGGCAGGAAGGGCATCAAATTGGCTGGCAGGAAGGTATGCATGAACAAGCCATTAAAATTGCTTTGCGCATGCTGGAACAGGGCTTTGATCGTGACCAGGTGCTCGCGGCCACCCAGCTAAGCGAAGCCGATCTGGCAGCGAATAACCACTAATTAACACAGGCCCACAGCCGATCCCCATGGGCCTTTGATATCAATAACTACCTTTTATGCGTGGCCCATTTTTGCCTGATTTAAACATCGCCAGTCGTTGATCCAGGGCATCGCTGTAGAGCATCGTGTCAACGCCAACAGCGACAAAGTTCGCTCCCCACGCCAGGCATTGCTGCGCCATATCAGGAGCCACAGCCAGAAAACCAGCCGCTTTACCCGCAGCACGGATCCGCCGAATACTGGTTTCAATAATTCGCTGCACTTCCGGGTGCCCGGCGTTATCCGGGTAGCCCAACGACGCAGAAAGATCCGCAGGTCCAATAAACACGCCATCAATCCCTTCGACGTCGAGGATTTCGTCCAGGTTATCCAGTGCCGTTTTACTTTCCACCTGCACCAACAGACAAAGCGAATCGTTAACTTGCGCCATGTAATTCTCAATGCGTCCCCAGCGCGCAGCCCGTGCCACACTGGCCCCGACACCACGCTCACCGTAGGGAGGATAGCGCGTGGCAGACACCACCTGACGTGCCTGTTCGGCAGTATCGACCATCGGGATCAGTAGAGTTTGCGCGCCAATATCCAGGACTTGTTTAATCAGCGGTTTACTGCCTTCCACCGGACGGATCACGGGTTGGCTGGCATAGGGCGCTACCGCCTGTAGCTGATGATAAAGATCCTGAATGGTATTTGGCGCGTGCTCCCCGTCAATCAGCAACCAGTCATAACCAGAAGTGGCGGCAATTTCTGCCATATAGGCAGTCGTTGAGCTTAACCACAGACCAATTTGCACTTCGCCCTTGCGTAAACGTTCTTTAAAGGGATTGCTTAATAATGCGTTCATCGTGTTCCTTAACCTATTTAATGATGTGCCACGTCGGTCTGCGCAACAGTGCGATTTACACGCAGAGTGAAAATAATCAGCGAACCGATGACCGCCACCGCTGCCAGCGTCAGTAATCCCGCCGCATCGCTGGCAAATAACGTTTCTGCTTTCACGCGCAGGATCGGGGCAATAAACCCGCCCACTGCACCAAACAGGTTTACAAAACCAATTCCCGCAGCCAGCGCCGTACCGGAAAGCAGTTGTGTCGGCATCGTCCAGAACACTGGCTGCACGGCAATAAACCCGATAGCTGCAACACACAGCGCTACGATCGCCATTACTGGAGAAAGCAGCCCGGACAGACCAATACCAATGCCCGCCGCCAGTAATGTCAGCGCTGCGACATTACGCCGTTCACCGGTTTTATCGGAATAGCGCGGAATAAGCCAGGTCCCAAACAAGGCCGCAACCCACGGAATGGCGGTGACCACCGACGCTGTAAAGCCCACTTTTGTTCCCAGCAATGCCGCAACCTGGGTCGGCAGGAAGAAAATTAATCCGTAAACCGCCACCTGAATGGTCAGGTAGATAATCGCTAGTTGCCAGACTCGGCCATTACGCAGCGCATCGCTCAGCCGAGAAGTCACTTTCTGTTGTTCTTCACTTGCCAGTTGATTGATAAGCAACGTTTTTTCTTGTTTACTCAGAAAACGTGCCTGCTCCGGTGTGTCATCAAGCCAAAAGAATGTGAATACCCCAGCACCGACTGCCAACAATCCTTCAATCACAAACATCCAGAACCAGCCGGGATGCCCCATAAATCCATGCATCTCCAACAGCGCGCCGGAAAGCGGTGATCCCAGTGTTAACGCCAGCGGTGCGCCCATATAGAACAGCCCCATAATGCTGGCGCGATTACGCTGCGGAAACCATTGCGAGGTGAGATAAATCATACCAGGGAAAAATCCGGCCTCCGCAGCACCAAGCAGAGTGCGAACTATCAGAAATTTCGCTTCAGTATCGGCCCATGCCATGGCTGCCGAAAGAAATCCCCACAGCAGTGTTGTCGTACCAATCCAGGTTCTGGCCCCCAGTTTGCGCATCAAAAGATTCGCCGGAACACCCAGAAACGCATATACCACAAAGAAAATGCCTGCTCCCAGCGCATAAGCTTCATTACTCAACCCGGTATCAATCTGGTAGGTCTGTTTGGCAAAACCGATATTCGAACGGTCGAGAAACGCCAGCACATACAGCGCCAACATAAACGGAATTAAACGCACACGGTTTTTCTTCACCACGGCGTCAAGCAAAGCGGTGCTCATAAAAAGCTCCTTAGAATATGTGGGCGTTACCGTTGTCACAGCAACGCCCGGAGTGATTAGTGGCTGTAGGGGCGTTTCAAATTGCAGTCACGATTGAGTTCGACGCCAAAACCGGGTTTATCAAGCACTGATTTATGAATACGACCATTCACCGGAACCGGCTCATTGAGCAGAATCGGGTCAAACTGCGGACGCATCGTTGAACAATCCGGGCTGGTCATCAGGAATTCGCTGAATGGCGTATTGGTGAAGGTGATCACCGCATGGTGAGAGTAAACAGACGAACCGTGCGGCACCACCAGTTGCCCCCTGGATTTGGCGATTGCGGCAATTTCCACCAGCGTGGTTAAACCACCGCACCAGCCAACATCCGGCTGCATAATGTCGATACCGGTTTCTGAAAGCGTACGAAAAGATTGCAGTGTGCCGTGGTGCTCACCGCTGGTGACCATCATTCCGACTGGCGCGTTGCGTTTCAGTTCGCGATAACCTTCATACTGCTGTGGCGGCAGGCACTCTTCGATCCATTTCAGGTTATAGGGCGCGCAAGCGTGGGCCAGTTTGGTCGCATAGTTCACGTCCTGACTCATCCAGCAGTCGAGCATTAACCAGAAATCCTCACCGCATTTTTCACGCATATCCGCGACCATAGCGGCATCTTTGCGGATCCCCGCATCGCCATCATGTGGCCCCCAGTGCGTCGGCATTTTGCCACCGATAAAGCCCATCTCTTTTGCCAGATCCGGACGCGCACCTGTGGCGTAGAACTGAATCTCATCACGAACAGCGCCGCCTAAAAGTTTATAAACCGGAAGCCCGACCACTTTGCCGAACAGATCCCACAGAGCCAGATCGACACAGGAAATCGTATTCATCACCAGGCCACCAGAGCCGGAGTAATACAGGGTGGCACTGAGCATTTGATCGTGGATCAGTTTGATATCACTGACACATTTACCCTCAATGAAACGGTTAAGATGTTTTTCGACAATAAAACAGCCCATTTCACCGGCTGTCGAAACGGCGAATCCGGTCTGGCCGTTTTCTGCTTCGACTTCAACAACCAACGTGCCAAGAACGTTAATGCCAAATGACTGGCGTGACTGCTCGTAATCGCGGTATTTACTCATCGGGGTGGCAATATGATCGTCTATCCAGTGATTCGCCCCCTAGTCGTGATAATCACCGCCGCCAGCGCCTTTTTCTGCTGTCGCACCGCCAGTAAACCAGGCGCGAACCTGTTTAATTTTTGGTAGGGTCATGATGTTCTCCATTGTTATGAGGCTTGTAAGTCAAAGGGACTTTTCCATCCCAACAGACGTGAAATATCCCTGGCGCAGGCAATGGCCTTGCCCGCCAGATAATCACGGTATTCTTCATTGATTTGTAAGCGGGTACCGACCACCGAGATCGCAGCGGTAAGCTCGTTATTGGCGTTAAACACCGGCGCAGCGACACAACGGACATCGGCGTAATCTTCGCCGTTGTCATAGCTCCAGCCCTGACGGCGAATACGCGCCAGTTCTTCGTGAAGTTGCTGTGGATGAGTAATCGTTGTGGGTGTCGCCTGCTCCCAGACCAGCCCTTCGATAATACTTTGCTGTACCGCTGCAGGTTGCCAGGCAAGCAGGCATTTACCTATTCCGGAGCGATAAAGCGAAAGGCTTTTTCCTTCATGGGAACGCACGCTGATAGTGGCTGATGACTCCACTTTCAAAATGTAATAAGCGCTGCCGTTATCAATAATCCCCAGGTGACATAACAGCCCGGTGGTATCCATCAGTTGCGTCAAACGCGGTCGAGCCAGTTCCCGGAGATCCATCTTGCTTAACGCATGACCGGAAAGCTCCACCAGCCTGGTCCACAAACAAAAATTTTCCTGGTGATCAAGGCTAAGAAAACGCTGACGCCTGAGTTCATTAAGCAGCAAATAGGCCGTGCTTTTAGGGATTCCCAATGTGTCAATGATCGTCGCAGCACTACAGGGGCCAATGCGGGCAATCAAATTGAGAATATCAATAGCCCGTGTCAGGGCGGGAACTTTGCTTGATTCCAACATACTGGACTCCAGTCTTAGATACTGGAATCAGTCTCGTTGCTCAGGGGGAGTAAAATTGTGAAGCGCATCAAATCCCGCTCCTCGTCCAGCAGACTGGAGAAATTGCGCACAAATTTGTGAATCAGCGCACGGATTTTTTCTTATTGAGTACAACAGGTTGGACAAATTTTGCCGGAGGGGGAATGTGCCGGTGCAGTAAACCGGCACAGAGTGGCGGAATCAGACAGATAAGGTCATGGACTCAACAACCTCAATCCAGCCATGCTCACTGGCGATATCCTGGCCGTTTAACCAACGGCGCAGCATATTCAGTGCCATCATTGCGCACACTTCCTGACGGATAGCCAGGCTGTAGCGCGTAGTGCTGAAACGCACACGCAGAGCGAAAGTGCCGTCTGGCGTGGCTAGCGCAAAGTTGAGATGCTCGTTCTCGAAACCCGAAACAGCCAGTGCCAGCCCGGCAAAATGGTTGGCCCGCCGTTCTGTAATCCAGTGCGCAGTTTGCGCCAGGGTTTCCTCCTGTGAAGGAACCACTTCACACGCCAGCAATGGAGCACCTGCGCGAGAAAGTTGCAAAGCCAATAAACCACCGGTGAATTGCTCGCTCAACGTCAGGCTGAACTGGCGGTTTTGCAATTCGCGACTGATCTGCGCGGGCAGTCCTTCAGTGCCTTCGAAAATCACGCTCTGTCCGGCAACACGTTTAACATCCAGCCACAGTTTTTCCATCGCCTGTTGCTCGCTTGCCGGTCCGGTGAGTTTCAGTTCGATGATAGGCATTGAGGAGCGATAGCCCATTGTTACGCCCGGCGGCAGTTGTAGAGTGTCCAGGCTTTGTGCCAGATCGCTTTCCGAACGACCAAAAGTAGTCAAACGCAGACAAACCGGCGGCTGCGGTAAAGAAAAACGCTCGCGCAGGCGCGGCAGGATTTCGTGCTCGACCATCACCTTAAATTCTGACGGTACGCCGGGAGTAAAGAACATCAGGCAACGATTAAGCTGCACGGCAAAACCACAGGCGGTGCCTACCGGGTTATTGATAAATTCAGCACTGGCAGGCAGCTCCGCTTGTTTACGGTTGCTCGGTGCCATTACTCGTCCACGTTCGTGGAAATAGCGTTCCATCTCTTTGAGCCAGGCTTCATGCAGCACCAGGCCTTCACCTTTTGCTGTCGCAGCGGCGAGTGCGCTTAAATCATCGCTGGTCGGTCCCAGCCCGCCGTTAACGATCAGCACATCGGCGTGCTGACTACGTTCGCGAAGAATGGTGACTAAGTCATCAAGGTTATCCCCCACCGTATTGCGGCGAGATAATGGCAACCCCTGATGAAAGAAAAAATCGGCCAGCCAGGCAGCGTTAGTGTCAACGATTTGCCCGTGTAACACTTCATCCCCGGTGGATAACATTTCCACTTTTAACATGGTTATCTCCTGCTTTTGTTATCGAATCACTATAACGCAAAGGGAGATAAGGCGTAGTAAGAAACTGAATGGCGCGACAGAATGCCGCGCCGGAAGGGATCAGAAACTGGCGTTAACCCCAACATACGGGCCGTCAGCCACGGCGTTGTCGCGGTTACCGTCTTTACCCGACAGATTCAGGTAGCGATAACCCGCCTCAATACTGACTGGACGCATAATGGTGTAACGCGCGCCAGCATTCGCTTCTTCATAACTTTGAATACCGCTGGAGAGCGAATCCGGAGAGTAGTAATACTCGCCAAACAAACGGAAGCTGTTGCCAATTTTCCACTACAAACCACCTCCTACCGCTGCGGCATAACCTTCATCGCCGTAATTCGGGTTGGTGTAAACGCCTTTTCCGCCAACGGTCGCCATTAACGGCCCGAGAGGCAGATTCAACCCCAGCCCCACGCCCGCGACGTCACCGTCGTCGTCGTTATGTGTCCAGTTACCGCTTAAAGCCAGGCCCGTCGATTCAGTTCCAAAACCGACACCAATATTGGTGTATTCTTTACCCGCCTGGCCGCTGATGCTCATTGCATTGACCGATGCAGAAACCAACAGCATTCCGGCCAGACCTGCTAGCGCAATTTTTTTCATTATCCCCTTTCCCACAAGCAATTAATCAAAATTCCCAAAGCTGCGGGATTGTACTGCCTGGCACAGAGGATTCAATGAGCGAAAAAAGGGATCTAGTCACTTATTGTAACTAAATACTTCTTAAATAATTAAACGCCGAAAAAATAAACACACTTTACCGATACACACAAAAATAATAATAAGTACAGTTATCATCGCAAAAGAGATTACTGTCACTTTCACATATTTGTGAGTTACCGTATTCTCATGGTTTCTTTTTATTTATAAGGAATATCCCTGTGCGACAACGGACTATTGTATGCCCTTTGATTCAAAATGATGGTGCTTATTTGCTGTGTAAAATGGCCGACGATCGCGGCGTTTTCCCCGGTCAATGGGCGCTTTCGGGTGGCGGCGTAGAGCCTGGCGAACGAATTGAAGAGGCACTACGCCGCGAAATTCGCGAAGAACTGGGAGAACAGCTGCTTTTGACAGAAATCACGCCGTGGACCTTCAGCGATGATATTCGCACCAAGACGTATGCAGATGGTCGCAAGGAAGAGATTTATATGATTTACCTGATTTTTGACTGCGTTTCTGCCAACCGAGAAGTGAAAATAAACGAAGAGTTTCAGGACTACGCGTGGGTAAAACCTGAAGATCTGGTGCACTATGATTTGAACGTTGCCACCCGAAAAACGTTACGTTTGAAAGGTCTTCTGTAACAATGATGACAGCCATTACTGGCTGTCAGATTGAAAATTTAGTGGTTAACGAATTCCCCATCCAGATAAACTTTGCCTTTTTCCACATGCATGACTAAACCATTCAGATAATCAGGTTTAAATGTCGCATCACGCTTATCTTTAGCAATATATGTCAGGCAATGATTATGGGTAAAAATAACGATATTTTTATCAGGTGCTTTGCTTTGTAAGTCTTTAATTGCACTATAAATATCATTACCGCACTGAAGAAATCGTTTATCTACCGTCAGCTTTTTACCCGCTGAAAACCAGGTCGCCGACTGAATGGTCCGGACGGTATTACTGGAATAAAGATCGAAATCAGGGATATCAGCACTAAAAGCGTTGCCCAGTTCACGGGCATCCTGGGTACCTTTAACCGTAATACCTGTTTTATCTGACAAGCATTGATTGGTTGAACGATCGCAACGTTCAGCATGGCGAAACAAAACGACAACCGGGTGCTGCTGTGCCAGTCTGGCCAATGTTTTATTGTCGATACGTGGCAAACCATTGCTACTCCAGGCGGCATGAGTACCCAGTCCGGCAATTGCAGCGAGCGCCAGTAAAATGATGAAATATTTTTTTGACTTCAATGATGAGCGGCAAAAAGCTAACACGTAAACTCCACCTATAGACAAGCGCAACCAGACAATTACCGTAAAATTGAGCGACATTTCTGGCGATAATTAGCAGTTGGTGTAATATTAAAAATCCTACGATGTCGGCAAAATGCCTCAAAATTTTGCCAAATGCAAAGCCTAAATAAGAAAAAATATAAAAATTTCAATATTTACGTCTAATATTAGTTTCTTAAGGTTAAGTTAATATTCTATCCTTAAAATTTCGCTCCAAATGGCAAAATATACACAACACTCTTTATAGCAAATATAAGTGGACAGGTATTCAATGGCGGAAGGAAAAGCAATGTCAGAATTTTTGCCTTTTTCGCGACCAGCAATGGGCGTGGAGGAACTCGCTGCAGTTAAAGAGGTTCTCGAATCCGGTTGGCTCACAACCGGTCCGAAGAATCAGGCGCTTGAGCAAGCCTTTTGCCAGTTGACGGGAAATCAGCATGCCATCGCGGTCAGTTCAGCCACCGCCGGAATGCATATCACGCTAATGGCGTTGGAAATTGGCAAGGGCGATGAAGTGATTACGCCTTCCCTGACCTGGGTTTCAACCCTCAATATGATTTCCTTGTTGGGTGCAACGCCGGTAATGGTGGATGTCGACCGCGATACGCTGATGGTCACGCCTGAAGCGATCGAGTCAGCCATAACGCCACGCACTAAAGCCATCATTCCGGTGCATTATGCCGGTGCGCCAGCAGATATTGACGCCATTCGCGCCATTGGCGAACGTTACGGCATCGCAGTTATCGAAGATGCTGCCCATGCCGTCGGTACGTATTACAAAGGGCGACATATTGGCGCAAAAGGTACCGCTATTTTTTCATTTCATGCCATTAAAAATATTACCTGTGCGGAAGGTGGCCTGATTGTAACTGATAATGAAAACCTTGCCCGCCAGCTACGGATGCTGAAATTTCACGGTCTGGGTGTCGATGCCTATGACAGACAAACCTGGGGCCGTGCACCGCAGGCTGAAGTCTTAACACCGGGCTATAAGTACAATCTGACCGATATTAACGCCGCAATTGCCCTGACACAGTTAGCAAAATTAGAGCACCTCAACACCCGTCGGCGCGAAATTGCCCAGCAATATCAGCAAGCACTGGCAGCTCTCCCCTTTCAGCCATTAAGCCTTCCCGCCTGGCCGCACGTTCACGCCTGGCATCTGTTTATTATTCGTGTCGATGAACAACGTTGTGGTATCAGTCGCGATGCGTTGATGGAAGCGTTAAAAGAACGAGGCATTGGTACCGGGTTACATTTCCGCGCCGCTCACACACAAAAATATTATCGCGAGCGTTTTCCCACGCTGTCGTTACCGAATACCGAATGGAATAGCGAACGCATCTGTTCTTTGCCGCTGTTCCCGGATATGACTACCGCCGATGCCGACCGTGTCATCACAGCCCTTCAGCAACTCGCAGGACAATAAGCCATGTTTGAAATCCACCCTGTTAAGAAAGTCTCGGTGGTTATTCCCGTTTATAACGAGCAGGAAAGCTTACCGGAATTAATCAGGCGCACCACCACAGCCTGTGAATCGTTGGGGAAAGAGTATGAGATCCTGCTGATTGATGACGGCAGTAGCGATAATTCCGCGCATATGCTGGTCGAAGCCTCACAAGCGGAGAACAGCCATATTGTGTCTATTTTGCTTAACCGCAATTACGGGCAACATTCAGCGATTATGGCGGGATTCAGTCACGTTACCGGCGACTTAATTATTACCCTTGATGCCGATCTCCAGAATCCGCCAGAAGAAATCCCCCGCCTGGTGGCAAAAGCCGATGAAGGTTACGACGTGGTAGGGACTGTACGCCAGAACCGCCAGGACAGCTGGTTTCGTAAAACAGCTTCGAAGATGATTAACCGGCTTATTCAGCGCACCACCGGCAAAGCGATGGGTGACTACGGTTGTATGCTGCGCGCCTATCGCCGTCATATTGTCGATGCGATGTTGCACTGCCATGAACGTAGCACCTTTATCCCGATTCTGGCGAATATCTTCGCCCGCCGTGCCATTGAAATTCCAGTACATCATTCCGAGCGTGAGTTTGGTGAATCCAAATACAGTTTTATGCGCCTGATTAATTTGATGTACGACCTGGTGACCTGCCTTACCACAACGCCGCTACGTATGCTGAGTCTGCTCGGCAGCATTATTGCGATTGGAGGTTTTAGCATTGCGGTGCTGCTGGTGATTTTACGCCTGACCTTCGGACCACAATGGGCGGCAGAAGGCGTCTTTATGCTATTTGCCGTGCTGTTTACTTTTATTGGCGCTCAGTTTATCGGCATGGGATTACTCGGTGAATATATCGGCAGGATCTACACCGATGTCCGCGCCCGCCCCCGCTATTTTGTTCAGCAAGTTATCCGTCCATCCAGCAAGGAAAATGAATAATGAAAACCGTCGTTTTTGCCTACCACGATATGGGATGCCTCGGTATTGAAGCTCTGCTGGCTGCCGGTTACGAAATTAGCGCCATTTTTACCCATACCGATAATCCCGGTGAAAAAGCCTTTTATGGTTCGGTGGCTCGTCTGGCAGCGGAAAGAGGCATTCCGGTTTATGCGCCGGATGACGTTAATCATCCGCTGTGGGTGGAACGCATTGCCCAACTGTCGCCAGATGTGATTTTCTCTTTTTATTATCGCCATCTTATTTGCGACGAAATTTTGCAGCTCGCTCCCGCAGGTGCATTTAATCTGCATGGTTCGCTGTTACCAAAATATCGTGGTCGCGCGCCGCTGAACTGGGTGCTGGTCAACGGTGAAACGGAAACTGGCGTTACATTGCACCGAATGGTGAAACGTGCCGATGCCGGGGCCATTGTGGCGCAACTGCGCATTGCCATTGCGCCAGACGATATCGCTATTACGCTGCATCATAAATTGTGCCATGCCGCGCGCCAGCTACTGGAACAGACATTACCCGCCATTAAACACGGTAATATTCTGGAAATCGCCCAGCGCGAAAACGAAGCCACCTGTTTTGGTCGCAGAACGCCGGATGACAGTTTCCTTGAATGGCATAAACCGGCATCCGTACTGCACAACATGGTACGTGCCGTTGCCGATCCGTGGCCGGGTGCCTTCAGCTATGTTGGCAATCAGAAATTCACCGTCTGGTCGTCGCGTGTTCATCCTCATGCCAGCAAAGCACAGCCGGGGAGCGTGATTTCTGTTGCGCCACTGCTGATTGCCTGTGGCGATGGCGCGCTGGAAATCGTCACCGGACAGGCGGGCGACGGCATTACTATGCAGGGCTCGCAATTAGCGCAGACGCTGGGCCTGGTGCAAGGTTCACGCTTGAATAGCCAGCCTGCCTGCACCGCCCGACGCCGTACCCGGGTACTCATCCTCGGGGTGAATGGCTTTATTGGCAACCATCTGACAGAACGCCTGCTGCGCGAAGATCATTATGAAGTTTACGGTCTGGATATTGGCAGCGATGCGATAAGCCGTTTTCTGAATCATCCGCATTTTCACTTTGTTGAAGGCGATATCAGTATTCATTCCGAATGGATTGAGTATCATGTCAAAAAATGTGATGTCGTCTTGCCGCTGGTGGCGATAGCCACGCCGATTGAATATACCCGCAACCCGCTGCGCGTATTTGAACTCGATTTTGAAGAGAATCTGCGCATTATCCGCTACTGCGTGAAGTACCGTAAGCGAATCATCTTCCCGTCAACTTCAGAAGTTTATGGGATGTGTAGCGATAAATACTTCGATGAGGACCATTCTAATTTAATCGTCGGCCCGGTGAATAAACCACGCTGGATTTATTCGGTATCAAAACAATTACTTGATCGGGTGATCTGGGCCTATGGCGAAAAAGAGGGTTTACAGTTCACCCTCTTCCGCCCGTTTAACTGGATGGGACCGCGACTGGATAACCTTAATGCGGCACGAATCGGCAGCTCCCGCGCTATTACGCAACTCATTCTCAATCTGGTAGAAGGTTCACCGATTAAGCTGATTGATGGCGGAAAACAAAAACGCTGCTTTACTGATATTCGCGATGGTATCGAGGCGTTATACCGCATTATCGAAAATGCGGGAAATCGCTGCGACGGTGAAATTATCAACATTGGCAATCCTGAGAACGAAGCGAGCATTGAGGAACTGGGCGAGATGCTGCTGGCGAGCTTCGAAAAACATCCGCTGCGCCATCATTTCCCACCGTTTGCGGGCTTTCGCGTTGTCGAAAGTAGCAGCTACTACGGCAAAGGATATCAGGACGTAGAGCATCGTAAACCGAGCATCCGCAATGCCCACCGCTGCCTGGACTGGGAGCCGAAAATTGATATGCAGGAAACCATCGACGAAACGCTGGATTTCTTCCTGCGCACCGTTGATCTTACGGATAAACCATCATGACCAAAGTAGGCTTACGCATTGATGTCGATACCTTTCGTGGCACCCGTGAAGGCGTGCCGCGTCTGCTGGAAATCTTGAGTAAGCATAATATTCAGGCCAGCATTTTTTTCAGCGTCGGCCCGGACAATATGGGCCGCCATCTCTGGCGACTGGTGAAGCCACAGTTTTTGTGGAAGATGCTGCGCTCAAATGCGGCATCGCTTTATGGCTGGGATATTTTACTGGCAGGTACGGCCTGGCCAGGTAAAGAGATTGGTCATGCCAATGCCGATATCATTCGTGAAGCGGCTAAACATCACGAAGTCGGCCTGCACGCCTGGGATCACCATGCCTGGCAAGCCCGTAGCAGTAACTGGGATCGGCAAACAATGATCGACGATATTGCACGCGGTCTTCGCACTCTGGAAGAGATTATCGGTCAACCGGTAACCTGTTCTGCCGCTGCGGGCTGGCGTGCCGACCAGAAGGTGATCGAAGCAAAAGAAGCGTTCCATTTGCGCTACAACAGCGATTGTCGTGGGGCCATGCCGTTCCGTCCATTGCTCGAATCAGGAAACCCTGGCACTGCGCAAATTCCGGTGACCTTACCCACCTGGGATGAAGTGATTGGTCGGGATGTGAAAGCAGAAGATTTTAACGGTTGGTTACTCAACCGCATCCTGCGAGATAAAGGCACGCCGGTTTATACCATTCATGCAGAAGTTGAAGGCTGCGCTTATCAGCATAATTTTGTGGATCTCCTCAAACGCGCAGCTCAGGAAGGCGTGACATTTTGCCCTTTAAGCGAACTGTTATCAGAGACGTTGCCGCTCGGACAAGTTGTTCGCGGAAATATTGCCGGACGTGAAGGCTGGCTGGGTTGCCAACAAATTGCGGGTAGTCGCTGATGAAATCGGTACGTTACCTTATCGGCCTCTTCGCGTTTATTGCCTGCTATTACCTGTTACCGATCAGCACGCGTCTGCTCTGGCAACCCGATGAAACGCGTTATGCGGAAATCAGTCGAGAAATGCTGGCATCCGGCGACTGGATTGTGCCCCATCTGTTAGGGCTACGTTATTTCGAAAAACCCATTGCCGGATACTGGATTAACAGCATTGGGCAATGGCTATTTGGCGCGAATAACTTTGGTGTGCGGGCAGGCGTTATCTTTGCGACCCTGTTAACTGCCGCGCTGGTGACCTGGTTTACTCTGCGCTTATGGCGCGATAAACGTCTGGCTCTACTCGCCACAGTAATTTATCTCTCATTGTTTATTGTCTATGCCATCGGCACTTATGCCGTGCTCGATCCGTTTATTGCATTCTGGCTGGTGGCGGGAATGTGCAGCTTCTGGCTGGCAATGCAGGCACAGACGTGGAAAGGCAAAAGCGCAGGATTTTTACTGCTGGGAATCACCTGCGGCATGGGGGTGATGACCAAAGGTTTTCTCGCCCTTGCCGTGCCGGTATTAAGCGTGCTGCCATGGGTAGCGACGCAAAAACGCTGGAAAGATCTCTTTATTTACGGCTGGCTGGCGGTTATCAGTTGCGTACTGACGGTTCTCCCTTGGGGACTGGCGATAGCGCAGCGGGAGCCTGACTTCTGGCACTATTTTTTCTGGGTTGAGCATATTCAACGCTTTGCACTGGATGATGCCCAACATAGAGCTCCGTTCTGGTACTACGTGCCGGTCATCATTGCCGGTAGCCTGCCGTGGCTGGGATTACTCCCCGGTGCACTGTACACAGGCTGGAAAAACCGCAAGCATTCCGCAACCGTCTATTTGTTGAGCTGGACGATAATGCCGCTGCTGTTTTTCTCCGTCGCTAAAGGTAAATTGCCCACCTATATTCTTTCCTGCTTTGCATCTCTGGCAATGCTGATGGCGCATTACGCTTTGCTGGCAGCAAAAAATAATCCTCTGGCGCTGCGGATTAATGGCTGGATTAACATCGCTTTTGGCGTCACTGGCATTATTGCCACATTTGTGGTCTCCCCGTGGGGACCAATGAACACGCCGGTGTGGCAAACCTTCGAGAGCTATAAAGTCTTTTGTGCCTGGTCGATTTTTTCGCTATGGGCATTTTTCGGCTGGTACACCTTAACAAACGTCGAAAAGACCTGGCCTTTTGCCGCGCTTTGCCCGCTGGGGCTGGCGTTGCTGGTAGGATTTTCAATTCCTGACAGAGTTATGGAAGGAAAACATCCGCAATTTTTTGTCGAGATGACACAAGAATCACTTCAGCCAAGCCGCTATATTCTTACTGATAGCGTCGGTGTTGCCGCAGGTCTGGCATGGAGCCTGCAACGCGATGACATCATCATGTATCGCCAGACAGGTGAGTTGAAATACGGCCTTAATTATCCGGATGCGAAAGGGAGATTTGTCAGCGGTGATGAGTTCGCAAACTGGCTTAATCAACATCGTCAGGAGGGGATTATTACTCTCGTGCTTTCGGTTGACCGCGATGAAGATATCAACAGTCTCGCCATTCCGCCCGCAGATGCCATCGATCGTCAGGAGCGTCTGGTGCTGATTCAGTATCGTCCCAAATGATCTGGCTAACATTAGTCTTTGCCAGCTTGCTTAGCGTTGCCGGGCAGTTGTGTCAGAAACAGGCAACCTGCTTTGTGGCGATAAACAAACGGCGCAAACATATCGTGCTGTGGCTGGGACTGGCGCTGGCTTGTCTTGGTCTTGCCATGGTGCTCTGGCTGCTGGTCTTGCAGAACGTACCGGTAGGCATTGCCTACCCGATGTTAAGTCTGAATTTTGTCTGGGTGACGCTGGCTGCAGTAAAACTGTGGCACGAACCGGTATCGCCGCGTCACTGGTGTGGGGTGGCGTTCATTATTGGTGGCATTGTGATCCTCGGGAGTACGGTGTAATGGGCCTGATATGGGGATTATTCAGCGTCATTATTGCCTCAGTTGCGCAATTAAGCCTGGGTTTTGCGGCAAGTCATCTGCCGCCGATGACGCACTTATGGGATTTTATCGCGGCTCTGTTAGCTTTTGGCCTGGATGCCCGGATACTGTTACTCGGGCTGCTGGGTTATCTGCTTTCCGTTTTTTGTTGGTATAAAACGCTACATAAACTTGCGCTAAGCAAAGCCTATGCCTTGCTCAGTATGAGTTATGTGCTGGTATGGATTGCTTCAATGGTACTTCCCGGCTGGGAAGGGACTTTTTCGCTGAAAGCACTACTGGGAGTAGCCTGTATTATGAGCGGGTTGATGCTGATTTTCCTGCCCACGACAAAACAACGTTACTGAGTTTTCCCTGCCGCTGTACACTGCCGTTCCCACTCATCGGGGCTATAACTGCTTGCCGAGAGGACTTTCACCGTATGCAGCTTTTCACGATTAATACAATAAAGCGCATTCTGCAAAGGCGAGAGTAAATCCCCCACTTTCACGGCGAAGTCACTCTTCACTTCGGCGATCATTTTTATCGCGCCGCCAGCATCGCAGAGCATAAGTACATGTCTGTTATCTTGTTTATTGCAGCACGATTTTTTGACCAGCCATTCCATTGCATTATCCTGTTTGCTAAGAGTTTTCACATCAATTTACAGATTAACAGATAAACTCTTTATCAACGGCAATGGAATGGCAGAAATGAGAAGTGAAACGGAGGGTTAATTATTGCTGACGTTGCACCCACTCTTTTAGCGCCTGACGTGAAATTTTAATACCGCCGTTTTTCAGCTCCGGCGGTAAAGTCAGCCAGCGCACCGGTTGTTGAAAACGAGCCAGCTTATCTTTCACCCATTCGCCAAGATCAACGGTTTGCTGGTCATACTCCACCACCGCTACCGGCCGATGACCAAACTCCTTGTCGGCAACGGGAACGATAAACACCTGCAAAACCGCAGGATGTGCAGCAATAACACGCTCGACTTCTTCCGGCTGAATACCCTCACCGCCACTGAAGAACAGATTGTCTAAACGTCCGACAATGGTCAGCTTGCCATTATGCATCTCACCGCGATCGCGCGTAGCGTACCAGCCTTCGTCATTAACCAGTGAAACCAGTTGCCCGTTACGCCAGTAACCTTCTGCCATACTGGCAGCCCGCAGCCACACTTCATTATTAACGATTTTCACTTCCCGACCCGGCAGCGGCGAACCAACGTCTGCCAGGCCGTCGGCTTCTTTCGCACACACCGTGGAGGCAAACTCGGTCAGACCATAGCCGCAAAAGCAACGAATCCCCTGCTCGCGCGCCTGTTCCGTCAACTCGACCGGGATAGCCGCGCCGCCAAGTAACACCGCTTTCAGGGAAACGGAACTGCGGTTAACCAGCAAACGCCAGAGTTGTGTTGGCACCAGTGAAGCGTGAGTACAGCCTGCCAGCATTTGCTCCAATGGCTGTTTATCACGCACCGTCATCCGCGCACCAGCGTATAACCAGCGCCACATAATTCCCTGACCGGAGACGTGAAACAGCGGTAAAGAGAGCAACCAGTCATCGTGATCGCCAAACGGAATCAACGATAACACCCCTTCGGCACTGGCAAGATGGGCCTGATAAGTATGGACAGCGGCTTTCGGCAACCCGGTAGAACCCGAGGTCAACGTCATTGAGCACAGACGCGTCGGCTGCCACGTAGCGGCATGTGCGCCTTCAACCCGCTGAATGTGCAGCGACGTTAACGCCGGAAACGTGTTTTCCCCATCCGGCACCAGCGCAAATTGCAGCGTCAGATTGGGCAGCAATTCTTCAAGCAACGGTTGCGGCAGCTGAGGGTTCACGGGCAACACCCGCGCCCCGCATTGCAGTAACGCCAGCCAGGCGAGCAGCGTTTGCGGCGTATTCCACGCCCGCAACATCACGCCGCTGCCCTCAACAACGCCCTGCGCCGCAAAGCCTGAGGCTAATTCATCGACGCGAGCACAAAGCTCGCGCCAGTTAAGTTGCTCGTCATTAAGACGTAAGGCGATGGCTTCTCCCCGCACTTGCCGCCAGTGACGCCACGGCCAGTCAGAGAAGATCATAACAACCGCTCCAGTGCATCAACTTCCACGACAGGCAGCGTGCTACCCGGCCAGCGACGTACCTGCTGCGCCTGCATCAGATCCAGCGTGTCCAGCCCTGGAATGGTGTCCGGCGTTAACCAGGCGGCAATCCGCGCCAGTTGCGTTAAGCCTAAGCTCGATTCAATGGAAGAACTGATCACCGCCGTCAGCCCCAGCGCGTGCGCCGCCTGTACCTGCTCGCGTACTTTCTCCAGACTGCCCGTGAGCGTGGGTTTGATAACTACCGCGCGCACGCCCTCTTCAGCCACAAAGGCAAAATCCGGCTCGCGCAGGCTTTCATCCCAGGCAATGGCAATGCCGGTTTCACGGGCAAACGCTCGCGAATCATCGCGGGTTTTGCACGGCTCTTCGAGAAACGCGATGCGGTGGCGATAATCCGGGTTAACATATTTGGCAAACTGCTGGCCTTTCAGCGGTGTCCAGGCGCGATTTGCGTCAAGACGCAAATGCAGATCCGGAATTGCCTCCAGCAACAGATTAACCACCATGCCGTCGCGCACGGCTTCGTACAATCCCACTTTGACCTTCGCCACTTTCTCGCCTGGCATATCAGCAAGTTTGAGGATCAGATCGTCAGGATCGCCATTACACAGTGGTGCCGCACGGTAATTGGCCGCCTGCGGGAGCGTATCTGCCAGCTCCGCCAATGCACAGCTTACGCCAAAGGCAACGGAAGGCATCTGCGGTAGCTCGCAATCGCCTGCCAGCCAGTTATTTACCCAGGCAAGCAGCACGCTTTGCGCCTCTTCCCAGGTTTCCTGGCTGAAGCCCGGCAGTGGGGAGATCTCCCCCCACCCTTCGCGCTCGCCCTCACGCAGGCAAACGTACAGCCCGTCGCGGGTTTTTAACCGCCTGTCGCGCAGAACCACCCCCGCGTCCATGGGGATCTGCCAGCGGTATACCTGCGCGCTACGCATTACGGATTCCGTTTAAATTTGCTGAAATCAGGCTGACGTTTCTGGTTGAAAGCGTTGCGACCTTCCTGACCTTCTTCCGTCATGTAGAACAGCATGGTGGCGTTGCCCGCCAGCTCCTGCAGCCCCGCCTGCCCGTCACAGTCGGCGTTCAGCGCAGCTTTCAGGCAGCGCAGCGCCATCGGGCTGTTTTGCAGCATTTCGCGGCACCAACGGACGGTTTCTTTTTCCAGATCCGCCAGCGGTACCACGGTGTTGACAAGGCCCATATCCAGCGCCTGTTTTGCGTCGTACTGACGGCACAGGAACCAGATTTCTCGCGCTTTTTTCTGCCCGACGATACGAGCCATGTAGGAAGCGCCCCAGCCGCCGTCGAAGGAACCGACTTTCGGGCCAGTCTGACCGAAGATGGCATTATCTGCTGCGATAGTCAGGTCGCACATCATGTGCAGAACGTGACCACCGCCGATGGAGTAGCCAGCCACCATCGCGACAACCGGTTTCGGACAGGTACGGATCTGACGCTGGAAGTCCAGCACGTTCAAGTGATGTACGCCGGAATCATCTTTATAGCCGCCGTAATCACCACGCACTTTCTGGTCACCACCGGAGCAGAACGCTTTATCGCCTGCGCCAGTCAGAATGATCACGCCGATATTGTCGTCATAACGCGCATCTGCCAGTGCCTGGATCATCTCTTTTACCGTCAGAGGACGGAAGGCATTGCGCACCTGCGGACGATTAATGGTGATTTTTGCGATACCGTCGGTGGATTTTTCATAACGAATGTCCTCGAAACCTTCGGAGCAGTCGTGCCATTCAACCGGTGCGTAAAGCATTGCTTCATCAGGATAAATCATATTGTGTCCTTTAGTCAGAAACGCAAGATCTGCGCCAGACTTGCGATAACGCCAGCGGGATTTTCCCGATGCGCGTTATGTCCGGCGCGAGGAATGACATGGCAGTCGGCAGCCAGTTCCGCCGCCAGGGCGCGGAATTTGCTGTCACGTTCACCACATAAATAATAAAACGCAAATGTGCGGGCGCTAAGGTTAGCACGTAAATCAGGCTGGACGGCGAGAGAAGTCGCCTCCAGCATGGCGGCAAGGGTTGCGCCATTATTGTTGCTGCGCAGCGCCACCAGCTCCCGGCGTTGATCGTCATTGAGCGAGGCAAAAACAGGCTGTTGATACCAGTCGGCAAATACCGCCGTTAACGGTTCTGTGCGAAAACGCTGCGCCCATTGGCGATCGGAACGCTGACGTTCCGCACGTTGTTCAGCATTTTGCAGCCCCGGATGCCCGCCTTCGACAATAACCCCACAAAGCCCCGCCAGCCCCTGGCAAGCCGCCATCATCGCCACCCGTCCGCCAAGCGAGTACCCCACCAGCCAAAAGTCAAGGATGTTGTAACTAACCAAGGTTTTACGCAGTAAGTCGGTGACATCATCAAATCCATCGACGCTAATCGCCGCCGAACCACCATGACCTGGGAGATCAACATACAACCGTGAGTAGTCGGCAAACGCCTCGCCCACTTCTTGCCATTCGTGGCAATCGCCGGAAAAACCGTGCAAAAACACCAGCCAGGGTAAACCTGGTTTTCCGTGTTTTGCCTGCGCGTGCAGGATCATAAATGGCTTACCTGCGCCAGAAGTTGCTGGAGCGTTTGCGCACCATCGGTGTCGTTAACCACCATTTCAATCACCGTGGTGGTTGGCGTGCGCCAGGCGTCGGCAAATGCCGTTTCAAGTTCCTGCCAGTTTTGCGGACGATGATATTTCAGCTCGAACATCGCGGCGGCGTGCTCAAAATGGACGTTTTGCGGCATCAGATAGAAACGCTCACGCTCGCTTTGCGGCGTTGGCAACAGCGAGAAAATTTGCCCGCCGTTGTTGTTCACCACAATTAATACCAGCGGCGCAGAAACCTGACGCAATAACGCCAGCGCGTTGAGATCGTAAAGTGCGGAGAGATCGCCCACAATCGCCAGCGTCGGTTTGCCGCTTGCCCGCTGAACGCCTGCGGCGGTCGAAAGCAGTCCGTCGATACCGCTGGCCCCTCGGTTGCTGTACACCGGGTAACCTGCCGGAAGTTGCGAAAGCGCATCAATCAGACGTACCACCAGGCTGTTACCAACAAACAATTGCCCCTGTTCAGGCAGATAGTCGCAGATGCGATGCGCCAGTTGCGCTTCGCCAAACGCATCACGGCGGGCAATAACCGCCTGCATTGCCTGTTCCGCCAGGCGCGGGATTTCAACGCACCAGGGCTGGCGTTTTTCTGCCGGATGCAGCTCCAGCCAGTCGGCAATATTGGCAATTAAGCGACGTCCGCGATGGTGTGCCGGATCAAGTCGCCCTTCAATGTCATCAACAATCCAGTACTCTTCTGGTTCACAGCTTGCCTGCCATTGCAGGAGCCGTTTGCCCGTCAGGCTGCTTCCCAGTTGCACCACAATTTGCGCCTGCTGCAGCTCGCTGGTCGCTTTGGCATTGCCTAACCAAAGATCGGCACACGGCAGCGGCTGCCCGGTTTGTGACAGCACATCGCCAATCAGCGGCCAGCCAAGAGTTTGCGCCCACAGGGCAACTTTTTTGCCCTCTTCCGCACTCATGCGCCCGGCAACCACCACGCCGCGCTTTTGTCGCCAGAAGAACCAGTCGCGCTGTTTTTCACTTTCCAGACGAGGCGCTTCACGCAGCCACGGTTTGTCGTCCTGCCACCAGTCACCCAGACGCTGTTGCCAGCTAAGCCCGGTATCGTCCATTTCGCCATACAGCGGTTCAGCAAACGGGCAGTTGATATGGACTCCCCCCGCATGAAGCGTACCGAGAGCGTGGTCGATGGTAGAAACCAGCCAACGTGCGGGGATATCCCGGGTCGGGCGCGGCAATGAAATACTGTGCGTGGGGTGAGAGGCGAACATTCCCGGCTGGCGAATTGCCTGATTCGCGCCGCAGTCAATTAGCTCCGGCGGGCGATCGGCGGTTAACAGGATCAGTTTTTCTCCGGTTAACCCAGCTTCAATCAGTGCCGGATAGAGATTTGCTACCGCCGTGCCGGAGGTCACAATCACCGCCACCGGCTGCTTGCTGACTTTCGCCAGCCCCAGCGCCAGATGTCCCAGTCCACGCTCATCGAAATGGGTGTGGTGAATGAATGTGGAATTCTCCGCCGCCGCTAACGTTAACGGTGTAGAACGCGAGCCAGGGGCGATACAGATGTGTCTGACGCCGTGACGCGTTAATGCTTCCAGAATGACCGCCGCCCAGCGTCGGTTAAATGCGCTTACTGACATGAGTTTGTCCGGTATCAATATTGCGGCTAAGTATAAGGAGCTACAAAAATAGATTATTGATATGAATCGGTAATGATGCGACTCATTACTATTCCATCTGTAATAAAGTACGCAGCCCTGCCGCTTTGTTGTCGATTTCCTGCCACTCTTGCTCGGGGTCGGAACCACGGACAATGCCCGCGCCAGCATATAATCGCACGACATTGCCGCTAATTTTTGCTGAGCGCAGGGAAACGCAGAATTCGCTTTGTTGTAATGAGAGATAGCCCGCAGAACCGGCGTACCATTCTCGGGTGAACGGTTCGTGACGGGCGATAAACTGTCGCGCCAGATCGCGCGGTAAGCCAGCAACTGCTGCCGTTGGCTGCAACTGATGTAAACAGATCACATCATCCGCTTTGTTGAGTGAAGTCCAGATACAGCGGCGAAGATGCTGCACTTTACGCAGACGCAGTACCTGCGGCGGTAAAACATCCAGCGTCTGGGTATCGGCCTGTAATCGTTGGCAGATATCTTCCACCACCAGCATGTTCTCGCGCTGGTTTTTATCATCCGCCATCAGCCACTCTCCTAACTGCTGCGCCTGCTTATCATCAGGATTATTTGCTACTGTTCCCGCCAGCGCTTCAGTACGCAGCGCTTTGTCACGCCGCCGCCATAACCGTTCCGGTGAAGAGCCAAGAAAAGCATTTTCGCCATCAAAGGCCATGTAAAAATGGTAGCAATTCAGATTCAGTCGACGACTGGCAGCCATCATCGCCGCCGCGTTGACCGGACTTGCGAAATGCAGGTCAGTTGCCCGAGCGAGCACCACTTTGTCGAGCTCACCTTCGGCGATGGTTTTCGTTGCCAGTTCGATTAATTGCGTCCAGCCCGTTTTGTCCGGCCAGTGTTGTTCTCGCGTGGTGGTTAAATGTAACCCAGGCAAGGGCTTGATACTCACCAGTGTGGCGATAAATTCTTTTGCCTGAATCGCATCGTGCTGAAGGGAGCTTTCGCTGAATAGCGTCAGCCGCAGCGTGGCTTTACCGCCACAGCGTCGCCATTCCAGGCGGGGTAAAAGTAAATTGCCCTGCGACGGGTCAAAAGCATTCAGCCCCCAAATGCGTAAGTCGGCGTGTTCCGGGTGCTGGCGAAGAAAACGTTGTGCCTGGTCCAACGACGTAAAACGGGTAATCGCGCCCAGGACGGCAGCTTCTTCATCACCATTACGTTGTTGCCAGTAGAATTGCGGGTACGTTTGCTGACTGGCCAGCCAGCTCAAGGCATCAAAAGCGTCTTTGAGAGGGAAAGGAATATCGATAACCCGAATGCCGGGTGTCGCCGGAATCTCTTGCGACAAATGGCGCAGTAGATTTTCCAGCGCCGTAGTAAGTGATTGCACGCGGACCTCTCCCTGTTAAAAGCCTCACATTATACGGGGTACTACAAAAAAAATGCAGTACCCCGGTGTAGGGAGGTTTTAACGGCGTGCCAGCAACAGTCCTAGTACCAGCCCAACGGCCGCGCCCACACCAATTCCTTGCCAGGGTTTTTCGTGGACGTAGTCATCAGCACGATAAACTGCCTGCTTCGCCCGATAGTAATAACTGTCTGAAGCCTGGCTAACCCGTTTTTTCACATCATCCAGCGCTTTTTCTGCACGCGCTTTCAGCTCAACATATTTCTGATCGGCGGGATCGCCAGAGGAGCGGAGCACCTCTTCCAGTGTTTCACTAAGCAGCGTCAGGTCGTCATCGATACGTGTATCACCAAACTGATTAGACATTCTCGTTCTCCATTTGCGTAAAACCTGTCACTAACTATAGACAAGGGTTGTTGATTACGCCTGAATTACCTCGCGTGCCATCCCAATGTGTGGGATACCATCTTCTTCATAGACCTCCGTCACAGGGATAAAACCGAAACTCTGGTAGAAGTTTTGCAGATGCGCCTGCGCCCCGAGGTAAACAGGCTTATCAGGCCAGTGATGCGTACATGTTTCGAGTGTTTTACTCATCAGCTGCTGCCCCACTTTTTCGCCACGCAACGCTTCACTGACAATCACCCGACCTATAACGACCGGCTCAAGATCATCATCACTTTTCAGAATCCTCGCATACGCCACCAGTTCATCATTTTTCCAACCGAGAATATGGCGATTATCCCCCGTCAAATCATCACCATCGATATCCTGATAAGGGCAATTCTGCTCGACAACAAACACCGCGCAACGCAGTTGTAATAAGGCATAAAGCTGGGAAACCGATAATTCAGAGTGATGCAGATCTTGCCATTCAATCATAATGCTCTCCTTTTAGATGTATGCCTTATACTAGCCGGAATATTTTTTGAAACGTGATGAACTCATGGAATTAATTTTTTTAGGTACTTCAGCCGGTGTGCCAACCCGCACGCGCAATGTCACGGCAATATTGCTTAACCTGCAACATCCGACCCAGAGCGGACTTTGGTTGTTTGACTGCGGTGAAGGCACCCAGCATCAGCTACTGCATACCGCCTTTAACCCTGGAAAACTGGACAAGATTTTTATCAGTCACCTTCATGGCGATCATCTTTTTGGTTTACCCGGCTTGCTGTGCAGTCGTTCTATGTCAGGCATTATCCAACCCTTAACGATTTATGGTCCGCAAGGTATCCGTGAATTTGTGGAAACCGCGCTGCGGATTAGCGGCTCATGGACCGATTATCCGCTGGAAATTGTCGAAATTGGCGCTGGCGAAATTCTCGATGATGGCCTGCGCAAAGTAACCGCTTATCCGCTGGAACACCCACTGGAATGTTATGGCTATCGTATTGAAGAACATGATAAACCGGGTGCATTAAATGCCCAGGCATTAAAAGCTGCTGGCGTGCCGCCTGGCCCACTGTTTCAGGAATTAAAAGCGGGCAAAACAATCACGCTGGAAGATGGAAGGCAGATTAACGGCGCAGATTACTTAGCTGCTCCAGTGCCAGGTAAAGCGCTCGCTATTTTCGGCGATACCGGCCCCTGCGATGCCGCACTTGACCTGGCTAAAGGTGTCGATGTCATGGTGCACGAAGCGACGCTGGATATAACCATGGAAGCCAAAGCCAATAGTCGCGGCCATAGCTCTACACGCCAGGCTGCGACACTAGCCCGTGAGGCTGGAGTCGGTAAGCTAATCATTACCCACGTCAGCTCGCGCTATGATGACAAAGGTTGTCAGCACCTGTTACGTGAATGCAGGTCAATTTTCCCGGCGACTGAACTAGCGAATGATTTCACCGTGTTTAACGTTTAACTCTGCTTATTATTAAAAACAGGGCGAAACTTGCCCTGTTATCGCAACCCGCGCTACATATATCCACCCACACGGGCATATTGAGCGATTTTTGATATTTATTCATCTCCTCACGCACTATATTCAGAGCAATAAGTTGCCTCTATTTATCTTGATTCAGCACAACCTTTGCAACTAAAAGGAGCCCATGATGGTTACAGTTGTCAGCAATTATTGTCAATTATCTCAAACGCAACTCAGTCAGACATTTGCAGAAAAATTTACTGTGACCGAGGAATTACTGCAGTCTTTAAAAAAAACAGCGTTATCCGGAGATGAAGAAAGCATTGAGTTACTGCATAATATTGCGTTAGGCTATGATGAATTTGGAAAAAAAGCTGAAGATATTCTTTACCATATTGTTAGAAACCCAACAAATGAGCCCCTATCGATTATCCGACTTATCAAAAATGCTTGTTTAAAATTATATAATTTGGCACATGCCGCAACCAACTCCCCCCTTAAACCAGCTGGTCCGGATAATTCAGAGGATCTCCTGTTCAAAAAGCTATTCTCCCCTTCGAAATTAATGACAATTATCGGTGATGAAATTCCTCTTATATCTGAAAAACAGTCGCTTTCGAAGGTGCTTTTAAATGATGAGAATAATGAACTGAGTGATGGTACAAACTTCTGGGATAAAAATCGTCAATTAACCACAGATGAAATAGATTGCTATCTTCAGAAGATCGCCGCTAATGCAAAAAATACTGAAGTCAATTATCCTACTGGTCTCTACGTCCCCTACTCCACCAGAACTCACCTGGAAGACGCTCTCAATGAAAATATTAAGAGCGATCCATCATGGCCGAAAGCAGTCCAGTTATTCCCCATAAATACTGGCGGACACTGGATATTAGTTTCGCTACAGAAAATAGTAAATGAAAAAAATAATACACAACAAATAAAATGCGTCATATTCAACTCATTGCGCGCACTAGGCCATGATAAAGAAAATTCACTTAAGCGTGTCATTAATAGTTTTAATTCTGAATTCATGGGAGAAATGTCGAATAATAATATAAAAGTTCATTTAACTGAACCCGAGATAATATTTTTACATGCCGATCTTCAGCAATATTTAAGCCAAAGTTGCGGTGCATTTGTGTGCATGGCAGCCCAGGAAGTGATTGAACAAAGGGAAAGCAATTCTGACAGCGCCCCCTATACGTTATTAAAAAACTATGCTGACAGATTTAAAAAATATTCAGCAGAAGAGCAGTACGAAATTGATTTTCAACATAGACTGGTAAACAGAAATTGTTATTTAGATAAATATGGCGATGCACGAATCAATGCTTCTTATACACAATTAGAAATAAAACACTCACAACCCCAAAATAGAGCATCCGGCAAAAGAGTGAGTTAACATCATTGTTAATTAATTCGACCAGTCAGCAAATATGCTGACTGGTCGAACATAGTTTGCTAAACAGTCATCACTGACTGATGTCAGTCACACCATCCGCCAGTTCAATCTTCGGGTATTTCCAGCGTATCTCGGCACGCGATTGCTGGTCTGTTGATGTAGTGGATTGTTGTTGCTGACTTTTCTTACCCTCAGAGTTCTGCCCCCTGTCAACTCAATCTGCCAATAAATAACATAATTATATTTTTCCTTATATGAATTCCTTTTTAAAATAGCGAAGCCACTGTAAAAGATACTTTTTGTATAGATCTAACAACCGTAATAAAACAAACACTCATAACTCATTATAAATAATGATAAAATAACGTCTTTTATTGATAATTTATATATGAAAAAAATCCTTTTGTTATATTATTTCTGATTTCACTCCCTCTGATTATTTTTACCAACCCTGGGTCACTGCATTATCGCCAACGCCCCGACACGTCAGTCCTGAGCAATTAGAAAAAACAGTTCGTTATCTTACACAAACTGTGCATCCACGTAATGCCGACAATATTGATAATCTGAATAGGTCCGTAGAGTATATAAAAGAGTTCTTTGTCAGTAGCGGTGCCAGAGTTACCGCGCAGGGCGTCCCCGATTGGCTATTACGACTCTGCGCCTGGTAGCCAGGATTACCCTTACCCGCAATGTCCTGGCTTTATCCCGATCGGGGGGACTTTATTGCCTGGTCGGCAGAATACAGGATATCAACGCCGTTCGTCAGGTAAAAACGGCATTGTTATCATCCCGGGATTTATCTGTTTATTCTATGAATGCCCCATGGTTTATTCCCGGTATTGATTTCTCTGACCACCTGAATTATTGGCAACACGATATTCCCGCCGTAATGATTACTGACACCGCTTTTTATCGTAATAAACAATACCACTTGCCCGGTGATACAGCAGACAGATTGAATTATCAGAAAATGGCTCAGATGGCGTTATAACCTTGTTACACAACAGTAAATAATAAAAATTTCTCGAGGCGGGTCCAGAAACAGCGACATGTACATTTTATTTTCCCTCGTCTGTTTTAAGATGCGAAACATAAAATTCAATGGAGGAAAAATAAATGGGAATGATTGGTTATTTTGCAGAAATTGACTCAGAAAAGATTAACCAACTGCTTGAGTCTACTGAAAAACCTTTGATGGATAATATACATGACACGCTTTCAGGATTACGCCGACTGGATATTGATAAACGCTGGGATTTTTTACACTTTGGGCTGACAGGCACCTCTGCTTTTGATCCCGCGAAGAATGATCCGCTGAGTCGTGCCGTGCTTGGTGAACACAGCCTCGAAGATGGCATAGATGGCTTCCTGGGATTGACCTGGAATCAGGAGTTAGCCGCGACAATCGACCGACTGGAATCACTGGATCGAAGTGAGCTGCGTAAACAGTTTTCCATTAAGCGACTCAATGAAATGGAGATTTATCCGGGAGTGACCTTTTCAGAAGAGTTAGAGGGGCAACTCTTTGCTTCGATCATGCTTGATATGGAAAAGCTGATTAGCGCGTATCGACGTATGCTGCGACAAGGGAATCATGCGCTGACGGTTATTGTTGGGTGATGGTGTCAGGGCACCAAAAAAAACCGCCGAACATGTCGGCGGCTTTCTGACTTACAAACTGATAGCTTACATCAGCGGCATTGCTAACCGCACAATGCTAATCAGCGGTTGTGGCCATACACCCAGCACCAGTACCAACAGTGCAGAGATCAGCACCACGATACCGCCTGCGCTGTACTGCCAGTTTGACGGTGCATCGCGACCCGGTTGTTCCGGGGCGTGCAGGTACAGGCTCACCGCCACGCGCAGGTAGTAGTAAAGGCCGATTGCCGAACCGACAACCACGGCGCCCACCAGCCACCACAAGTGTGCCTGGACACCGACCGCCAGCACGTAGAACTTACCAATAAAGCCCAGCGTCATCGGAATACCGGCCAGAGACAGCATCATCACCGTCATCACCGCCGCGAGGATCGGGCGATGCCAGAACAGACCGCGGTAAGAGAACAGGGAATCAGCATCCGGGCCACGGTACGGGCTGGACATCAGGCTGACCACGCCGAACGCGCCGAGGCTGCTGAACAGATAACCGGCCAGGTAAACTCCTACCGCTTCCATCGACATCTCGCCCGTTTGCAGCGCAATCAGCGCCACCAGCAGATAGCCGAGGTGAGAGATAGATGAGTAACCGAGCAGACGTTTGATATTGGTCTGGCTCAGCGCCATCAGGTTACCGAAGATGATAGAGGCAAAGGCGATAATCGCCAGCACTACCCGAATCGCTTCGCTGTCACCCACCGGTGCGTAGAGGAACAGACGCATCACCACACCGAAGATAGCGATTTTGCTCGCCGTCGCCAGGAAAGTGGAAACCGGCGCAGGCGCGCCCTGGTATACGTCTGGCGTCCACAGGTGGAACGGCACCAGAGAGAGTTTGAAGCCGAGGCCAACAATCATCAGTCCGAAACCTGCCAGCAACAGCGGCTCGTTGAGCATACCGTCGCCGAGGTTTTTACCCAGCGCGACAAACGACAGGTCGCCAGACTGTGCATACACCAGCGCCATACCAAACAGCAGGAAAGAAGACGCTGCGGCAGAAAGGATGGTGTATTTGATACTGGCTTCCAGCGAACGTTTCTGGCGGAAAGCGTAACCGACCAGGCCAAACAGCGGCAAAGAGATCAGTTCAATACCGAGGAACAAAGACGCCAGATGGTTGGCATTCGCCAGCAGGATCCCGCCCAGCGCGGCAATTAACACCAACAGGTAGAACTCATCCTTGTTGTCGTTATAGCCTTCAAGCCACGGGTAGGCGAAAGTACAGGTGGCGAGGCTCGCCAACAATACCAGCCCGGTGTAAAGCATGGCGAAACCATCAACGCGCATCAGCGGCGTAACGTCCATAGCGCCCGCCTGGCCGACAAACCAGAGCGAAACCAGCGCCGCGTTAAGCCCAATAACCGAGAGCGTAGCGTTGAGGAAATGATTGCGTCGCCACGCAATGGAGAGCATCACAACCACCACCGTCAAGCCGACGATCAGCAACGGTAGCAGTGCGATCAGGTTTTGTGGAGTTATTGTCATGGCGATTTACGGCCTTGTAGTAGTAACGGAATTAACAAACCACTGCTGGATATTGCCAATCGCGGAGTGCGAGGTATCCAGAATCGGCTGCGGATAGAAGCCCAGCAGTACCAGCAGCACCACCAGCAACAGGATCATAAACAGCTCACGCAGCGACATCCCTGGCAGTTCCTGGCTGGCAATCTGGCTTTTCGCTTTACCGAAGTAAGCGCGATGCAACATCGCCAGCGAATAAACAGATGCAAAGACCAGCCCAAAGGTAGAGATAACGGTAATCACCGGGACAACCTGGAAGCTGCCGAACAGAATCATAAATTCGCCGACGAAGTTACCGGTGCCAGGCATCCCAAGCGTTGCCACCGCAAAGAACAGCGACAGTGCTGGCAGCCATTTCATCTTGCTCCACAGACCGCCCATCATGCGCATGTCGCGGGTATGGATACGTTCATAAAGCTGACCACAAAGAATAAACAGACCCGCCGCCGACAAGCCGTGCGCAATCATCTGGATTACCGCGCCCTGGTAGGCCAACTGGCTGCCGGTGTAGATAGCAATCAGCACGAAGCCCATGTGGGAAACCGAGGTGTAGGCGATCAGACGTTTGATATCGGTCTGGGCGAAAGCCATCCACGCACCGTAGAAGATGCCGATAACCCCCAGCCACATAGCGATTGGCGCAAACTCTGCCGATGCGTTCGGGAACAGCGGCAGGGAGAAACGCAGCAAACCGTAAGCGGCAGTTTTCAGCAAGATCCCCGCGAGGTCAACGGAACCGGCGGTCGGAGCCTGAGAGTGCGCATCCGGTAGCCAGCCATGCAGCGGAACCACCGGCATTTTGACTGCGAAGGCGATGAAGAAGCCCAGCATTAACAGGTATTCCACACCACTGGACATTGGCGTATTCAGCAGCTCTTCATAGTTGAAGGTCCAGACGCCGGTCGCATTGTAGTGAACAAAAACCAGCGCCAGGATGGCAATCAACATCACCAGGCCACTCGCCTGGGTGTAAATGAAGAACTTGGTTGCCGCCGTGATACGCGTTTTACCGTCAGAGGCTTTATGCCCCCACAGTGCGATCAGGAAGTACATCGGCACCAGCATCATTTCCCAGAAGAAGAAGAACAGGAACATGTCGATGGCAAGGAACACGCCGATAACGCCGCCCAGGATCCACATCAGGTTGAGGTGGAAGAAGCCCTGATATTTTTCGATCTCTTTCCACGAACATAGTACCGCCAGCACACCGAGCAGACCGGTCAGCACGACCATCAGCAGCGACAGCCCGTCAATGGCGAGATGAATAGAGATACCAAAACGCGGGATCCACGGCATGTCGAATTCAGACTGCCACTGCGGAATTCCGGCGGATTGCGTCAGTGAATAACCGCCCTGCAACCACAGTTGCAGCGACAGCGCCAGCGTCAATCCCATGGTGATCAGCGCGATCCAGCGTGGCACCTTGACGCCAAAGCGTTCGGTCTGCCAGCACAGGAAGCCGCCAATAAAGGGAATTAATATTAGCCAGGGTAGTAACATGGCGATCTTTATTCCTTGTAAAAGTCCCGTCAGGACCGGATTTTCAACGAATTCTCACGACAGAAAATTCTCTTCGGACTGGGGGTAGTGTCGGATGCACCGCGAAGGCGGCTTATCCGACCTACGTTCTTATATGCCCAGGGGCAATCCCACAATCCTTAACTCAACGCAGTACCATCAACAGTGCCAGCACCACGACCGCACCGATGCTCATGGATGCCACATACCAGCGCAGATAGCCGTTCTCACTTAACAGCAGACCTTTACCTGCAAAGCGGGAAAGAACCGCCGGGATGTTCATCATTGAGTTCAGCGGATCGCGTTTCAGCAACCAGGCAATACCCAGGAACGGCTTGACGAACACTTTGTCGTACAGCCAGTCAAAGCCCCAGGCGTTGTACCACCAGGTACTCAGCAGGCGGCCCGGCGCACTGTTGGCGATGGAGGTCACCAGAGTACGTTTACCCAGCCACAGCCAGGCTGCCAGCAGAATGCCGACCACCGCGACCACGCCAGAGGTAATTTCCAGGGTCAACATGCTGCCGTGCGCCAGTTCCGTCGTTTGCGGAAGCACGCCCTGCAGCGGCGGTACAATCAGTGCGCCAACGAAGGTGGAAAGGATCAGCAGCACAATCAGCGGCAGGCTGTGAGTTACCCCTTTCACGGCGTGAGCGTGAATTTGTTCTTTTCCGTGGAAGACGATGAAAATCATACGGAAGGTGTAGAGCGAGGTCATAAACGCACCGACCAGACCTGCCACCATCAGATTGATATGACCATTCGCCATCGCACCCGCGAGGATCTCATCCTTACTGAAGAAGCCCGCAGTGACCAGCGGCAGTGCCGACAGTGCTGCGCCGCCCACCAGGAAGCAGAGATAAACCAGCGGAATAGATTTACGCAGACCGCCCATCTTGAAGATGTTCTGTTCGTGATGGCAGGCCAGAATGACGGAACCGGATGCCAGGAACAGCAGCGCTTTAAAGAACGCGTGAGTCATCAAGTGGAAAATCGCCGCATCCCATGCCTGCACGCCAAGCGCGAGGAACATGTAGCCAATCTGGCTCATGGTAGAGTAAGCGAGAACACGTTTGATGTCGGTCTGTACCAGCGCGGCAAAACCGGCCAGCAGCAGCGTAACCGCCCCGACAATACCCACCAGATGCAGAACTTCCGGCGTCATCAGGAACAGGCCGTGGGTACGGGCGATCAGGTAGACACCCGCGGTTACCATCGTTGCGGCGTGGATCAGCGCGGAGACAGGCGTCGGGCCAGCCATCGCATCGGCAAGCCATGTCTGCAACGGCAACTGCGCAGATTTACCGACCGCACCGCCCAGCAGCATCAGCGTCGCCCACATCAGCATGTTATTGCCGTCAGCAAAGTGCGCTGGTGCCAGTTCCACCATTTCGCGGAAGTTCAGGGTGCCCAGTTCGTTGTAAAGAATGAACAGTGCGAAAGCGAGGAACACGTCACCCACACGGGTCACGACGAACGCTTTCATTGCCGCTGCGCCATTCTTCGGATCGGTGTAATAGAAACCGATCAGCAGATAGGAGCACAGGCCCACGCCTTCCCAGCCGAGGTACATCAGCAGCAGGTTGTCGGCAAGCACCAGAACTACCATGCTGGCGATGAACAGGTTGGTGTAGGCGAAGAAGCGAGAGTAGCCCTCTTCACCGCGCATGTACCAGGAGGCGTACATGTGAATAAGGAAACCCACACCAGTGACCACCGAGAGCATGGTCAGCGACAGGCCGTCCAGCACCAGATTGAAACCGATGTTAAAGTCGCCTACCGACATCCACGTCCACAGCGGCTGGCTGTATGACTGCTCGCCGTTAGCGAAGAAATCAACGCCGATAAAGGCGGTTACCAGCGCCGCCAGGCCCACAGAGCCAACGCCGACGATCGCCGAAACGTTTTCAGACCAGCGCCCACGGGAGAACGCCAGCAGGACGAAGCCAATCAATGGCAAAATAATGGTTAAGGCAAGCATGTTCATCCGCGCATCTCACTTACTGAATCGATGTTCAGGTTCTGGCGACGACGGTGAAGTTGCAGCAGCAGCGCAAGGCCGATACTCGCTTCTGCCGCCGCGAGGCTGATGGCGAGAATGTACATCACCTGACCGTCGGTCTGACCCCAGTAGCTTCCGGCGACCACAAAGGCCAGCGCGGAGGCGTTAATCATGATTTCCAGACCAATCAGCATAAACAGCAGATTGCGACGGATAACCAGACCGGTTAAGCCAAGAACGAATAAGATTGCCGCGAGGATCAGTCCATGTTGTAAGGGGATCATGCGTGCTCCTCCGTTTTTCTTTTCGCGCTGTCGTCTTTACGATTGCTCAGCACTTCACCCGCACGCTCTTCACGACCGACGTGGAAGGCCACAACCAGACCCGCGAGCAGCAGCATAGAAGCCAGTTCCACCGCCAGTACGTAAGGCCCGAACAGCGTAATACCCACTGCTTTAGCACTGATTGGCGTACCGTCGATACCCTGATCATTAACACCAAGGATGGCGTAAACAATCACCACCAGCATGATGGCCGACAAAATTGCCGGACCAATCCACACCTGCGGTTTCAGCCACTGGCGTTCCTGTTCGATTTCTGAACCGCCCAGGTTGAGCATCATCACCACGAACACGAACAGCACCATAATGGCACCCGCGTAGACGATAATTTCCAGCGCACCGGCGAAGTAAGCGCCCAGTGAGAAGAACACCCCGGAAATCGCCAGCAGCGAAATAATCAGGTACAGCAGTGCGTGTACCGGATTGGTATGGGTGATCACTCGCAAGGTCGCAAGTATGGCTATCAGGCCACAGATATAAAAAGCGAACTCCATTGCCCCTCTCCTTACGGTAACAGGCTCTTGACGTCGATAGGCTTGGCTTCGTTCTCTGCTTCGCCCTTATCTTTGCCGTCGATTGCCATACCTGCCATCCGGTAGAAGTTATATTCCGGGTATTTGCCCGGACCGGAGATCAGCAGATCCTCTTTTTCGTAAACCAGATCCTGGCGCTTGTATTCCCCCATTTCGAAATCCGGGGTTAACTGAATCGCCGTGGTCGGACAGGCTTCTTCGCACAGACCACAGAAAATGCAGCGTGAGAAGTTGATGCGGAAAAATTCCGGGTACCAGCGACCGTCTTTGGTTTCTGCTTTTTGCAGCGAGATACAGCCGACCGGGCAGGCTACCGCGCAGAGGTTACAGGCTACGCAACGCTCTTCGCCGTCCGGGTCGCGGGTCAGAACGATACGACCACGATAACGGGGCGGCAGATAGACCGGCTCTTCCGGGTACATTCGCGTTTCGCGTTTGGCGAACGCGTGCAGGCCGATCATCCAGATACTACGAACCTGGGTGCCGAAACCTACTAACAATTCTTTTAAGGTCATGGTCTTATTGCCCCTTATTGCGCCTGCCAGAGAATGACAGCCGCCGTTACCAGCAAGTTGATCAGCGTCAGCGGCAGGCAGATTTTCCAGCCGAAGGACATTACCTGGTCATAACGCGGACGCGGTAACGACGCACGAATCAAAATGAACATCATCATAAAGAACGCGGTTTTCAGCGCGAACCAGATGAATGGCGGTAACAACGGGCCTTGCCAGCCACCGAAGAACAGCGTCACCATCAATGCAGAGATGGTCACAATCCCGATGTACTCACCCACGAAGAACAGACCGAACTTCATACCGGAATATTCAATGTGGTAACCATCCGCCAGTTCCTGCTCGGCTTCCGGCTGGTCAAACGGGTGACGGTGACATACCGCCACGCCCGCGATGGCAAAGGTAATAAAACCAAAGAATTGCGGGATAACGTTCCACACATGCGCCTGGCTGTTGACGATGTCGGTCATGTTGAATGAACCGGCCTGCGCCACCACGCCCATCAGGGAAAGCCCGAGGAACACTTCGTAGCTCAGGGTCTGCGCAGAAGCACGCATCGCACCCAGCAACGAGTATTTGTTGTTACTTGACCAGCCCGCAAACAGCACCGCGTAAACCGCCAGACCTGCCATCATCAGGAAGAACAAAATCCCGATGTTCAGGTCGGCAACCACCCAACCCGGACTGACTGGCACAATCGCAAAGGCCAGCAGCAGCGAGGTAAAGGCAATCATCGGTGCCAGGGTAAAGATGACGCGATCCGAGAATTTCGGGATCCAGTCTTCTTTAAAGAACATTTTGATCATGTCCGCAACCAGCTGGAGCGAACCGCCCCAGCCAACACGGTTAGGTCCGTAACGGTTCTGGAACAGACCCAGCAGGCGACGTTCGCCAAAGCTCATGAATGCCCCGCAGGTGACAACCACCAGCAGGATCACCACCGCTTTGAGGATGGTCAGCAGGATCTCAATCAGTTCCGGTGATATCCAACTCATTGTTGTGCCTCCTTGAGATCCTCAAGATGCGCGCCAGCCAGCACCGGAGCAATGCCGGACATACCCATCGGCAAACCCACCTGCCCTGCCGTCAGCCCTTCAGCGATTTCAACCGGCAGCGTGACCGTGTTGCCATCGTAACTAAAGGAGACGCGAGCGCCTGCGTTCACGCCCAACTTCGCGGCATCCGCTGGGTTGAGTTTGATGTACGGCTGCGGCATACGGCTCTGGAAGACCGGAGCACGCTGTGACAATTCATCGCTGCCAAACAGGTGGTAATACGGCGCGATACGCCATTTCCCGTCCTGCGGCTGGAAGCGTGCCGGTACGCTGGTGAAGTAATCCAGACCATTTTCGCTGGTTTCAAACAGACGCACGCCCGGATCGCCAAAGCGCAGTTTGCCGCCCACTTCGTCCTGGAATTTGTTCCACGCCTGCGGGGAGTTCCAGCCCGGCGCCCAGGCAAACGGCACTTGCGAACGGTGCGCAGTCGGCTGGTTGTTACCTTCCATCGAGAAGGTGAACATGGTGTCAATATCCTGCGGCTGACGCGGCTCATGAACGCTGATATTGGCGCGCATGGCGGTACGACCGCTGTAACGGTGCGGTTCACGGGCCAGTTTCTGCCCACGAATACGGAATGTCGCATCCGGCGCAGCATCTTTGATACCTGCCAGTTCCGGGATTTTCGCCACAACAGCGTCAATCACATGGTCGAGCTGCGTCCAGTCCACTTCACGGCTCAGCAGGGTGCTGTGCAGCGAGTGTAACCAGCGCCAGCTTTCCAGCATGACAGTTTTGCTGTCGTAATAAGCAGGATCGTAAACCTGGAAGAAACGTTGGGCGCGGCCTTCGTTGTTGATCACCGTACCGTCGCTTTCAGCAAAGCTGGCAGCAGAAAGTACCAGATGGGCGTTTTCCATAATCGCTGTGCGTTGATGATCAACCACCATCACCAGCGGCGCTTTAGCCAGCGCAGCATTCACGCGGGTAGCGGAAGCGTGACGATGCAGATCGTTTTCCAGCACCACCACCGCGTCGGCGCGTCCGGTTTCCAGTTCGGTCAACGCTTCTTCAAGCGAACCGCCACCCATAATGCCCAGCCCCATGCTGTTGACGGAACGGGCAATCATGGTGATACCAACGTCAGCGCCGCGACCTTTCAGGGCTTTCGCGACGTTAGCCGCAGCCTGAATCACCTCTATGCTACCGGCGTTCGTCCCGGAGATAATCAACGGTTTCTTCGCACCTGCCAGTGCCTGCACGATGACGTCGATTTTGCTTTGCAGCTCAGGTTCGATACCGTCAACCGCTGGCGCAGAGTTATCCAGCGCATGGGCGATGGCAAAACCTAAACGCGCCTGATCTTCAACCGGTGCGCGGTAAGTCCACGCCGCGATATCATCCAGACGGGTGTCATCAACGTTGGTAACAAACAGCGGATGCTTCGCACGTTGACCGATGTTGAGGATTGCCGCAATCTGCCAGTCAGCCACTTTCTGTGCTGCCGCCATTTCGCGCGCTTTACCTTTCACAGCCTGACGCACTGCCAGCGCGACGCGCGCGCCGGTCTGGGTAACGTCTTCGCCCAGCACCAGTACCGCATCGTAAGATTCGATTTCGCGCAGAGCCGGAGTATAAATGCCGCCTTCACGCAGCACTTTCAGCGCCAGTTGCAGACGTTCCTGCTCACCGTGAGCGATACCGGTGTAGAAGTTTTCTTCGCCCACCAGTTCACGCAGCGCAAAGTTGCTTTCCACGCTGGCACGCGGAGAACCAATACCGATCACTTTCTTCGACTGACGCAGAATATCTGCCGCGCCCTGCATTGCCTGTTCGGCGTTGAGGGTAATGAAATCATCGCCACGACGCTGTACTGGCTGACGCGGACGATCCTTCAGGTTGACGTAACCGTAACCGAAACGACCACGGTCGCAGAGGAAGTAGTGGTTTACCGTACCGTTGTAACGGTTTTCGATACGACGCAGTTCGCCGTAACGTTCACCGGGGCTGATGTTACAGCCGATGGAACATTGCTGGCAGATGCTCGGCGCAAACTGCATATCCCATTTACGGTTGTAACGCTCGGAGTGCGTTTTGTCGGTAAATACGCCGGTCGGGCAAATTTCGACCAGGTTACCGGAAAATTCGCTTTCCAGCGTGCCGTCTTCCGGGCGACCGAAGTAGACGTTGTCGTGCGCACCGTAAACGCCCAGATCTGTACCGTCAGCGTAATCTTTGTAGTAACGCACACAGCGGTAGCAGGCGATGCAGCGGTTCATTTCGTGAGAGATGAATGGCCCCAAATCCTGATTACGGTGGGTACGTTTGGTGAAACGGTAGCGACGGAAGCTGTGTCCGGTCATCACGGTCATATCCTGAAGATGGCAGTTACCGCCTTCTTCACATACCGGACAGTCGTGCGGGTGGTTGGTCATTAACCACTCGACCACACTTTCACGGAACTGTTTCGCTTCTTCGTCGTCAATGGAAATAAAGGTGCCATCGGAAGCCGGTGTCATACAGGACATCACCAGGCGACCACGCGTGTCTTCCGCGTTTTGGTATTGCTTCACCGCACACTGGCGGCAAGCACCGACGCTTCCCAGCGCCGGATGCCAGCAAAAGTAAGGAATATCAAGGCCCAGAGACAGACAAGCTTCCAGCAGGTTGTCCGCTCCGTTGACCTCGTATTCTTTGCCGTCTACATGAATTGTAGCCATTAGCATGCTTCCAGTTTTCTCGGTCAGGGACCGAGCGTTAATCGAAATTCGGTTACCAGCGCTCTTTCAGCAGGTTCGGCTGAATCCCATTAATCAAATGGGTATTGCTGAACGGCTGTTTGATTCCCGCCTCAAATTCTTCGCGGAAATATTTGATGGCGCTCTGTAACGGCTCCACTGCACCAGGTGCGTGGGCACAGAAAGTTTTACCCGGGCCTAAGAATCGACACAGTTGCTCAAGTGTTTCGATATCGCCCGGCTGACCTTCACCACGCTCCAGCGCACGCAGAATTTTCACGCTCCACGGCAGACCGTCGCGGCACGGCGTACACCAGCCGCAGGATTCACGGGCGAAAAACTCTTCCAGGTTACGCACCAGCGACACCATGTTGATCTCATGGTCAACCGCCATCGCCAGCGCCGTACCCAGACGGCTTCCCGCTTTACCGATACTTTCGAATTCCATCGGCAGATCAAGGTGCGCTTCGGTCAGGAAGTCAGTCCCCGCGCCGCCTGGCTGCCAGGCTTTAAATTTCAGACCATCACGCATACCACCGGCGTAATCTTCGAGGATCTCGCGTGCGGTGGTGCCGAACGGCAGTTCCCACAGTCCCGGATTTTTCACCCGACCGGAGAAGCCCATCAGCTTGGTGCCAGCATCTTTACTTTTCGAGATGTTCTGATACCACTCCACGCCGTTAGCGAGGATCGCCGGAACGTTACACAGGGTTTCGACGTTGTTGACACAGGTCGGTTTGCCCCATACGCCGGAGGTTGCCGGGAAGGGGGGTTTCGAGCGTGGGTTAGCACGACGCCCTTCCAGGGAGTTGATTAACGCTGTTTCTTCCCCGCAGATGTAGCGCCCTGCCCCGGTATGGACGAACAGTTCGAAGTCGAAACCTGTTCCCATAATGTTTTTGCCAAGCAAGCCCGCTTCAGTGGCTTCGGCAATGGCGCGGCGCAGATTTACTGCCGCTTCGATATATTCGCCACGCAGGAAGATGTAGCCACGGTAAGCTTTCAGCGCAAACGCGGAGATGAGCATACCTTCCACCAGCAGGTGCGGCAGTTGCTCCATCAGCAGGCGGTCTTTATAGGTGCCTGGCTCCATTTCATCGGCGTTACACAGCAGGTAACGGATGTTCATGGATTCGTCTTTCGGCATCAGGCTCCATTTCAGGCCGGTAGAAAAGCCCGCGCCACCGCGCCCTTTCAGACCAGCGTCTTTTACCTGATTAACGATTTCGTCCGGAGACAGCCCGGTCAGCGCCTTACGCGCGCCTTCGTAACCGTTTTTGCTGCGATATTCGTCCAGCCACACTGGCTGTTTGTCATCGCGCAGACGCCAGGTCAGCGGATGCGTTTCGGGAGTACGGATAATGTTTTTCATTTATACCGCTCCAGCAGTTCAGGGATCGCTTCCGGGGTCAGATGCGCGTGAGTATCCTCATCGATCATCATGTTTGGCCCTTTATCACAGTTCCCCAGGCAGCAAGTTGGCAGCAGCGTAAAGCGACCGTCAAATGTCGTTTGCCCTGGTTTGATGTTTAGCTTTTTCTCGAGCGCCGCCTGAATACCCTGGTAACCGTTGATATGACAGACCACGCTGTCGCAATAACGGATCACATGGCGGCCAACCGGCTGGCGGAAGATCTGGCTGTAGAACGTTGCCACACCTTCGACGTCGCTTGCCGGAATACCCAGCACATCGGCGATCGCGTGGATCGCACCATCCGGCACCCAGCCACGCTGCTTCTGAACGATTTTCAGCGCTTCAATGGACGCCGCACGCGGGTCTTCGTAGTGGTGCATCTCGTGCTCAATCGCTTCACGCTCTGCCGCACTCAGCTCAAAAGCCTCGGTTTGTGGTTGTTGATTCTCGTGCATAATTAGCGGTCCACATCTGACATAACAAAATCGATACTGCCCAGATAAACAATCAGGTCAGACACCAGGCTGCCGCGGATCGCCGCCGGAATTTGCTGCAAATGCGCATAACTCGGCGTGCGGATACGAGTGCGATAACTCATGGTGCTACCGTCGCTGGTCAGGTAGTAACTGTTGATCCCCTTGGTCGCCTCAATCATCTGGAAAGATTCATTGGCAGGCATCACCGGCCCCCACGACACTTGCAGGAAGTGGGTGATCAGGGTTTCGATATGTTGCAGCGTGCGCTCTTTCGGCGGCGGCGTGGTCAGCGGGTGATCCGCTTTGAACGGGCCTTCCGGCATGTTGTTGAGGCACTGCTCAAGAATGCGCAGACTCTGGCGCAGCTCTTCCACTTTCAGCATTACGCGGGTGTAGCAGTCAGAAACACCACCACCAACCGGGATTTCAAAGTCGAAGTTTTCATAGCCAGAATAAGGACGCGCCTTACGCACGTCGAAGTCGATCCCGGTAGCACGCAGGCCCGCGCCAGTGGTGCCCCACTCCAGCGCCTCTTTCGCGCCATAGGCGGCAACGCCCTGGGAACGACCTTTCAGAATGGTATTTTGCAGCGCCGCTTTCTCGTAAGACGCCAGACGTTTCGGCATCCAGTCGAGGAACTCACGCAGCAGGCGATCCCAGCCGCGCGGCAGGTCGTGCGCTACGCCGCCAATACGGAACCACGCCGGGTGCATACGGAAACCCGTGATCGCTTCCACCAGATCGTAAATTTTCTGACGATCGGTAAAGGCGAAGAACACGGGCGTCATTGCGCCGACGTCCTGAATAAAGGTCGAGATGTACAGCAGGTGGCTGTTGATACGGAACAGTTCGGAGAGCATAACGCGAATGACGTTAACGCGATCCGGCACGGTGATCCCGGCCAGTTTCTCTACCGCCAGCACGTAAGGCATTTCGTTAACGCAGCCGCCGAGGTATTCAATACGGTCGGTATACGGAATGTAGCTGTGCCAGGACTGGCGCTCGCCCATTTTCTCCGCACCACGGTGGTGGTAGCCGATGTCTGGTACGCAGTCGACAATCTCTTCGCCGTCGAGTTGTAAAACGATACGGAAAGCCCCGTGCGCCGACGGGTGGTTCGGACCGAGGTTGAGGAACATGAAGTCCTCGTTTTCGGTGCCGCGCTTCATCCCCCACTCTTCCGGTTTGAAGGTCAGGGCTTCCATCTCCAGATCCTGTTTGGCTTTGGTCAGCTCAAACGGCGAGAATTCGGTAGCGCGCGCCGGGTAATCTTTACGCAGCGGGTGACCTTTCCAGGTTTGCGGCATCATGATGCGGCGCAGGTTCGGGTGACCGTCGAAAGTAATGCCAAACAGATCCCAGGTTTCACGCTCATACCAGTTAGCGTTCGGGAACAGTTTGGTGAAGGTCGGTACGTGCAGGTCGTTTTCTGCCAGCGCCACCTTCAGCATGATGTCGCGGTTACGATCGATAGAAATCAGATGGTAGAAAACGGAAAAATCCGCGGCAGGTAACCCTTCGCGGTGTGTGCGCAGACGTTCGTCCATGCCGTGTAAGTCAAACAGCATGACGTAAGGTTTCGGCAGTTTCTTTAAGAAATCGCCAACTTCCAGTAATTGTTCACGCTTGATCCACACAACGGGAACCCCGGTGCGAGTCGCCTGAACAGTAAAGGCATCCGGCCCAAAACGGTTGCGCAGTTCGCCAATCACCGGATCATCAAGATGATCGCGGGTCTGCCAGGCGGGTTCTTGCGCGGTTAAGTCGGTCATATTGTTCACCATTGCAAATGGTCCGTGGTGACTGTCGGCGCAGTAAGCTTCGCGAAATAGATTTAGGAATAAGCGAAGAAAAATCCCTTTGCCGACAGGCGCAAATTAAATCTCGTCAGGTGTACGCAGGTTGGTTACGGCAATGCGTTCACCGCGCTTGCGTTCGCGCTCTGATTGCATATTGGCGCGATAAACGCCCTGATCGCCAACCACCCAGGAGAGCGGACGACGTTCTTTGCCGATAGATTCCTGCAACAGCATCAGTGCCTGCATGTACGCTTCAGGACGCGGCGGGCAGCCCGGGATATACACATCAACCGGGATGAATTTATCGACGCCCTGCACAACGGAATAAATATCGTACATACCGCCGGAGTTGGCACAGGCACCCATTGAGATAACCCATTTTGGTTCCAGCATCTGGTCATACAGACGCTGAATAACCGGTGCCATTTTGGTAAAGCAGGTTCCTGCAACCACCATCAGGTCAGCCTGACGCGGCGAAGCACGCAATACTTCTGCGCCAAAACGCGCCACGTCATGCACCGCGGTAAACGAAGTCACCATCTCAACGTAACAGCAGGAAAGACCGAAGTTATACGGCCAAATTGAGTTTTTACGACCCCAGTTAACCATGTCATTGAGCTTGCCCATAAACACGTTTTTGTTAACTTCTTGCTCCAGAGGGTCGGTTACGATCTCCTGCTTTTGCAGGGGGTAACGGTCGTTCTCACCGTTGGGATCTATGCGGGTGAGCGTATAATCCATCTTAATGCCTCGCGGTTAGCGTTGACGATTAGCGATACTGTTCGTTTCCGGGTTCATACGCTCGCGGCGTGAACGCGCGGGCGTCCAGTCCAGCGCGCCAATACGCACCAGATAAACCAGACCTGCCAGTAACACAAAAATAAAAATTGCAGCTTCCACAAAGCCTACCCAGCCGCTTTCGCGGATAGAGGTTGACCATGCGAACAGATACAGCGCTTCAACGTCGAAGATAACGAAGAACATGGCCACCAGATAAAACTTGGCGGACAGGCGTAAGCGGGCGGAGCCGACCGAGTCGATACCGGATTCAAACGGCACGTTTTTCGACCTCGCGCGTGCGCGACCGCCTAAAAACCAACCGCCTACCAGCATCAGGCAACACAGGCCAATGGCAACGATAAGAAAGATAGCGAATGCCCAGTGATGAGCGATGACTTCAGTGGATGTTGACATACTCATTGCTTACTCATCAAAAGTAGCGCCAGATTCACTGCTCTTCACGGCAGATGGACGCCACATCGATTCATGGGGAGGAATAAAAAAAACCTTACAATCACTGTAGAAATTCTTTTATACAGCTAATTGATGTGGTCTTTTACTCCTTTCTATAACCTTTTGTCAACTTTAACAAAAGTTTCTTCACATTAGTTTACATAATATCAACACCATTAGCATTTAATGCCCTTTCACCCCAGATCCTTGACGACTCCAGGATAATTAGATGTTGTTGAATCGTGTCCGTTGTGAAGCAATGGAAAAAATACGGGTCTATTTTGACAGGAATTTGTGTCGATTCCTCCCCCCAAAAGAGAGTATTTTCTTGATCTGTGACACGCTTTTGTCATTCCATAACAAAAACGCAGCAACAAATTTACGTATTTTTTAACATCATTGTAGCAGGTGATTTTTTTCAGGCGATTATTTGTGCGTTCGGGACGTGAATCTCTGGTGATTGAAAAATGAACAGTTTTGTACGTTCTGCACTATGCGAGGAAGGATTTTTACTAAAAAAAAGCCGCTGGGGTTTAAAACACCCCCAGCGGCTCGTTTTTTACACTATTGTCTCAGGAATTATCTATCGTCCGTCGATTACTCGATATCCCTTTCAATCAACAATGAATCATCCCCTTCCGGAGCAGACATTGGGCTGTATTGCCACGGATTATGGTAGCTCTCCATCGCCTGATAGATCACCTGGGCCAGCTCATTATTACTGGACGGGTCATAGCACAGCAAATATTCGGTATCAGGTAGCGGCGGTAAGCCATCTACTCCACTCAGCACACGCAGGTCCGGGCTCATCATCTCAACCGGCCTTGCCGTCACGCCAAGACCGGCTTTCACTGCCGCACGAACGGCCGGAAGCGTCGAGGCGACATAAGCCAGTCGCCATGGAATATCTGCTTTATTAAGCGTCGCCAGCACCATATCGCGAAACGGACTTGGATCATCCAGCAATACAAGAGGGATCGGCTCGCCTTTTTGCAATACGTATTCCGCTGCGCAGTACCAGTGTGTTGGCGAGGTACGCAGGTTCAATGCCTTAAACGCTGAAGGACGATGGGTGGTTACCATCAAATCCACTTCCTGGGATTCCAGCATTTCTGCCATATAGGCATTACGTTTAACGCGGACATCCAGCGCTAATTTCGGATAAACCGAACTCACGCGATTTAACAGGAAAGGTAAGATCGTATCGGCAGATTCATCTGAAGCACCGATAGTTAACACGCCCTGAAGATTACTGAACATTAATGATGAGCAGGCCTCATCATTAAAACGCAGGATTTTCCTGGCGTAACCAAGAAGTTGAATGCCATGTTCAGTTAACAGTTTGTTGCGACCGTGACGAGCGAACAGTTCTTTCCCAACGAGTTGTTCCAGACGCTGCATTTGCTGACTTACGGCGGACTGAGTACGACACACAGCGGCAGCTGCGGCAGCAAAAGTGTTCAGATCGGCAACAGCAACAAATGTTCTCAGCAGATCGAGGTCGAGGTTAATTATCGGACGATTTGCACTTATCATATATTATCACTTACTGGCGGCTCATACTGAGCTGGTTAATGCTGTGCACACACAAACAAGCAATTCCATTTGTAATGTGCCTCCCTGGCAGTTTCATCCGGAACCCGGACGAAAGTAAAAATGCATATGAGTTGCACTAAAAAAGCGACTCACATTGTTCCGTTATAATGCCTGAAGTAGATCACAGAATATATCTTCAGGGATCGCATATCTATTAAGTTACTCACTCTTTTCTATTTATGACATGCGCGTGTTTGTATAAATGTAAATGTGAGTCCTTGTTCCACTCTCGTGCAGCATCGCTGGTCATACGCGAACACGTACAAACAGCAATGGTGAGGCGGCATCAAGAGCAGGGATCCGTCATTTATGCGAGCATTTTACCCCAAAAACCTTTTATTTATAAGGGTCATTGCGAATTATCTGATGCAAAGTTATGTTATGTTAGGCAAAGTAATCTTCTATTATTAATAAGCACATCAAAACCTTTTTGAATATTAAATAATAATTAATTAGCATCATCCTCATTCATTAATTCCGCTTAACAATAGTTTCACACCTTGCCCCCATTACGACACCTCGGAAATCATCACGCTGTTAAACTCTCCGTAATGCGGAAATATCATCATCGCGTTTCATTAGTGAATTCTTAAATGAGGCATTTTCACACAATTATCTTACAGATAAAAAAACCATACTTACAATTAAGAATCAGAACAATTCACTATATAACATTGCATGTAAAGCATATACACCTCATTATTTTGTCATTATTAAGTTATTAACAGCACAATCGAGCCTTCCCCTCTGGCAAAATCTTATTCTGCAGACCTTCAAAACACCGTCCTGGGGGAGTACATTGTTCTAAGCTGACTTCCACGGCAGGGAGTGGCGATAACAGCAAAAAAGGTCAAGATTCATGTCCCCCATTGAAAAATCCAGCAAATTAGAGAATGTCTGTTATGACATCCGTGGTCCGGTGCTGAAAGAAGCAAAACGCCTGGAAGAAGAAGGTAACAAGGTACTGAAACTGAACATCGGCAACCCAGCCCCGTTCGGTTTTGACGCGCCAGATGAAATCCTCGTTGACGTGATACGCAACCTGCCTACCGCTCAAGGGTATTGCGATTCCAAAGGTCTTTACTCCGCGCGTAAAGCCATCATGCAGCACTACCAGGCTCGTGGCATGCGTGATGTTACCGTGGAAGATATTTACATCGGCAATGGTGTATCGGAGCTTATCGTTCAGGCAATGCAGGCATTGCTGAACAGCGGGGACGAAATGTTGGTTCCTGCACCAGATTACCCACTATGGACCGCGGCGGTTTCGCTTTCCAGCGGTAAAGCGGTGCATTATCTTTGCGATGAATCCTCTGACTGGTTCCCGGACCTCGATGATATTCGCGCTAAAATTACGCCTCGTACGCGTGGGATCGTTATTATCAACCCAAATAACCCAACCGGCGCGGTATATTCCAAAGAGCTTTTAATGGAGATTGTGGAGATTGCACGTCAGCATAATCTCATTATCTTCGCCGATGAAATTTATGACAAAATTCTTTACGACGACGCTGAGCATCACTCAATTGCGCCGCTGGCACCTGACCTGCTGACCATTACCTTTAACGGACTGTCGAAAACGTACCGCGTTGCAGGCTTCCGTCAGGGGTGGATGGTGTTGAACGGGCCGAAAAAACACGCCAAAGGCTACATCGAAGGTCTGGAAATGCTGGCTTCAATGCGCCTGTGTGCTAACGTTCCTGCGCAACACGCCATTCAGACCGCGCTGGGTGGTTATCAGAGCATCAGTGAATTTATTACCCCTGGCGGTCGTCTTTATGAGCAGCGTAACCGCGCGTGGGAACTGATCAACGATATTCCGGGCGTTTCCTGCGTGAAACCTCGTGGTGCGCTGTATATGTTCCCGAAAATCGACGCCAAACGCTTTAACATTCACGACGATCAGAAAATGGTGCTGGATTTCCTGTTGCAGGAAAAAGTTCTGTTGGTGCAAGGGACGGCATTCAACTGGCCGTGGCCGGATCACTTCCGCATTGTCACGCTACCGCGTGTCGATGATATCGAGCTGTCTTTGAGCAAGTTCGCGCGTTTCCTTTCTGGTTATCATCAGCTGTAATCTTAATTTCACTGCCGGAGATTGCATCCGGCAGCGTTATCCCGCCACAATGACCTGATGATGTCATCATACGTAAGGTCACTATGAAACAGAGCCATTTTTTTGCCCATCTCTCCCGCCTGAAACTCATTAACCGCTGGCCGCTAATGCGCAACGTGCTGACGGAAAATGTGTCCGAACACAGTTTGCAGGTAGCGATGGTCGCCCATGCGCTGGCAGCTATCAAAAATCGAAAATTTGGCGGTAATGTCAACGCCGAACGTATCGCTTTACTGGCGATGTACCACGATGCCTCAGAAGTGCTCACCGGCGATCTCCCTACTCCGGTGAAATACTTCAATTCGCAAATCGCTCAGGAGTACAAGGCTATTGAAAAAATCGCTCAGCAAAAACTGGTCGATATGGTTCCGGAAGAGCTGCGGGATATCTTTGCGCCGTTAATTGACGAGCATGCATATAGCGATGAAGAAAAATCGCTGGTGAAACAGGCAGATGCACTGTGTGCATATCTGAAATGTCTGGAAGAACTCGCGGCCGGAAATAATGAATTCTTGCTGGCAAAAACGCGACTGGAAGCGACGCTTGAATCGCGTCGCAGCCAGGAGATGGACTACTTCATGGAAGTATTTGTTCCCAGCTTCCATCTTTCGCTCGATGAGATTAGCCAGGATTCACCGCTGTAAGCAGCCGGAGTCTGCGTCGCATCAGGCAATAAGCGCCGGATGCGACATCAGGCTCTTGTCAAAACGGAAACAGCATCGGGATCATCACCACACAAACCGCCATCACAATAATGGTGAACGGTACCCCCAACTTCACAAAGTCACTGAAGCTGTAATTTCCCGGACCTAAAACCAGTGTGTTAACAGGTGAAGAAACCGGTGTCATAAAGGCGGCGGATGCTGCCATCGCCACGACCATCGCGAATGGATAAGGCGACACCCCCATCGTTTTGGCAGCAGCCAGCGCAATCGGAGCCATCAACACCGCCGTCGCGGTATTAGAGATAAATAGCCCAATAACCGCCGACAAGACAAACAAACAACCCAGCATCATATGTGGCCCGTAACCACCGCCAATGTCCATCAGCCCTTTCACCGCCAGCGCGACACCTCCCGTTTTCTGTAATGCCACAGCAAACGGCATCATCCCAACGATCAAAATAATGCTCGGCCAGTGAATGGATTTATAGGCGCTTTCAGCATCTATACAGCGGAATTTCCCCATCAGCAGGCAGGCGATGATAGCGGCAACAGGATTAGGAATTTCATCTGTCAGCATTAACGCCACCATTAGCACCAGACAGAAAATGGCATGGGGTGCCTGGCTGTGCGCGGGCGATGCTTCACTCACCTCTTCCGGTAAGTTCAGCGCTACGAAGTCGCGGCCCTGTTTGGCCAGCATACCGATCAGTTTCCAGTTACCCACAACCAGGATGATATCGCCCAGCAGCAGAGGCTCATCCGCCAGCGAACCTTCCAGCGCCACGCCATTGCGCTTTAGCCCCACCACATTCAGTCCGTAGCGGGTACGAAAACCAATTTCGCGCACCGATTTACCAATCAGTTCTGACTCAGGAATTAATGAAATCTCTGCCATGCCCACATCAAGGGCCTGGTCAGAAAAATACTCGCCGCGCAGTACCATCGGCTCCAGCAATTGCTCACTACAAAATTGCCGGAGATCGACATCAGCCGCAGACATATCAATAAGCAAAACGTCACGCGCGCGAAATTCAGAAACCCCATTAACGTTCACGATAACGCGACGAAAACGCCGCCAGCGTTCAACACCGATGACGTTAGCGCCATAACGCTCACGTAATTTGAGATCATCCAGCCGTTGACCAATCATTGGCGATCCGGGGCGAATAGCCAGACGTCGCGCACGCCCGGTCAGTCGATATTCACGGATAAGATCGCGAAAGGTTCGACGCGTCCAGCCTTCGCGCTGCGGGGTCTGGGTATCCCCTTTCAGCATGAAACGCATCACTAACATATACAAAATACCCAGCACCAGCACGACCAGGCCAATAGGTGTTACGCTAAAGAAACTGAAGCCGTGATAGCCTTCACGCAGCAATTCACTGTTGACTACCAGGTTCGGCGGCGTCGCCACCAGCGTCATCATGCCGCTTATCAGCCCGGCAAAACTCAACGGCATCATCAGACGTGACGGCGAAGTTTGCATACGCATGGCAACGCTTAACACCACGGGAATAAAGATAGCGACAACGCCGGTTGAACTCATAAACGCGCCAAGCCCCGCGACGGTCAGCATCAACAAAACCAACATTTTGATTTCACTGTTGCCCGCAACTTTGACCAGCCATGTTCCCATTACGGTGGCAACACCGGTACGGACCAAACCATCGCCAATAATAAACAAGGCGGCAATCAGGACAACGTTAGGATCAGAAAAGCCGGAAAATACTTCGGGGACTGTCAGCGTTCCGCTTAATGCAAACGCGACAATAACAAACAAAGCGACCGCATCCATACGCACTCTGCCCGTCGCAAACAAGACAATGGCAACGGCCAGTAATGAAAGAACCCAAATCAATTCACCGTTCACAACTTATCCTTGTTAATTGAGGGAGATGTCTTGATTCTGCCATAAAAAAGCCCCGACGAGACGGGGCTAAATCATGATCAGGTGTTTCACTGAATAATAACATCGCCATTTGGCTGTTTGGTCACAGTAATTTGCTCCAGACTGTGGAGGACCAAATCGACCTCATTCAGGCGCGGGGTATCTGCCGGAGCGTTAACCGCAATGACATGGCAACCCGCCGCCAGGCCAGAAAGCACGCCAGCGGGAGCATCTTCCACCACCACACACTCCTGCGGCGCAAGCCCCAGCAGCTGCGCGCCTAACAGATACGCATCAGGTTCTGGTTTTCCGCGCTTCACTCGCTCAGCGGTTACAAACACCTCTGGTGCGGGAAGCCCAGCTATTTTATGGCGCGCTCGCGCTACCGGCATGGAGCCAGAAGTCACAATGGCCCACGGAATACCTGCTTTATTCAAATGATTGAGTAAGGCGATTGCCCCCGGAAGCGCGGTAATACCTTCGGTTTCCGTGGCCTCGATGTACTCCAGACGCGTAAATTCGGCGGCAATATCAGCCTCGGATTTGCCCGCCATAAAATGGCGCAAAGAGGTGATCGCCTGTTTACCGTGAATGAAAGCCAGCACCTCTTCCGGCGCTAACCCATGACGTCTGGCCCAGTTGCTCCACGCCCGTTCTACCGCAGGCAGGGAATCCACCAGCGTTCCATCAAGATCAAACAGAAAACCTTTGCACCGCACGCGGGCCTCCTCAGGCGTTGATAATTTGATTAATTTCGTTGGCGCTCAAATGGTACTGACGCGGGCAGGCATGCCACACATTAAGCATGCGCTGATATTTTTCCCACATTGGCGTCTGGGCGTTAAAACCGTGAGTTCCGGCGTCAAAATGGGTATAGCGCCCTTCCACATTAACCATAAAGCGGACATAACCGAGGTAACGTGCTTCAGTGGCGGCGTCAAAGCCGAGGAAGGTGACACGACGTTCATCGATGGATTGCTGGTCCTGCAAATTAGACCAGGAAACATGCAACGCATGATACATCTCCATAATGTCGATGATAGTGCGGCAGGTTTCTTCTTTCAGCTCGCCAAACTCGCGATCCAATTCACGCATCTGTAATCCGTAACCACGCTCAATAATTGTTTGCAGGCGACGGTAACGTTCAGCATTTGCCGGATCGAGCATAGTCATCATCTTGTACTGATTAGACAAAATAAGACGTTGCGCGTTGGTCATTTCCATTGTTGACTCCTGTATCACTCTACTACGGTGAAAAAAAAGAAGGCTGAGTATGCCTTCTTTTATATGCGTAATCAGGGGTCAATTACAAATCATCAAGGAAAGTTTTATCCAGTTGTTTGAAGGCGCGCTTAAGCGTGTCAGCTAATGCCTGGTAATCAGGCTTGCCTTCAACGGGTGCCAACACCTGTCCAGACTCCTGCAATTTACCGCGAACTTCATAAAACCAGTTGAGGATAGCAGGGGGTAATGGCGTTACAGAACGCTTGCCCAGCCACCATAATCCCTGCATGGGTAAACTTAAGGCGAACAGCGCAGTGGCAACTGCCGGCCCAAGCTGACCGCCCAGGGCAATCTGCCAGCAGAGAGTAAATACGGCGATCGGCGGCATAAAACGGATCGCATAACGCGTCATCTTGATAACGCGATTTTCGACAAAGACCGGGGCAAGGCGTTTTTCCAGCGGCCACGTCTTTGAGTAATGCTGTCCCCGGCGAAACAAGCTAAAAAAATTAACAGAACGATTATCCGGCGTTGACATGCTTCACCTCAACTTCACATATAAAGATTCAAAAATTTGTGCAAATTCACAACTCAGCGGGACAACGTTCAAAACATTTTGTCTTCCATACCCACTATCAGGTATCCTTTAGCAGCCTGAAGGCCTAAGTAGTACATATTCATTGAGTCGTCAAATTCATATACATTATGCCATTGGCTGAAAATTACGCAAAATGGCATAGACTCAAGATATTTCTTCCATCATGCAAAAAAAATTTGCAGTGCATGATGTTAATCATAAATGTCGGTGTCATCATGCGCTACGCTCTATGGCTCCCTGACGTTTTTTTAGCCACGTATCAATTATAGGTACTTCCATGTCGAGTAAGTTAGTACTGGTTCTGAACTGCGGTAGTTCTTCACTGAAATTTGCCATCATCGATGCAGTAAATGGTGAAGAGTACCTTTCTGGTTTAGCCGAATGTTTCCACCTGCCCGAAGCACGTATCAAATGGAAAATGGACGGCAATAAACAGGAAGCGGCTTTAGGTGCAGGCGCCGCTCACAGCGAAGCGCTCAACTTTATCGTTAATACTATTCTGGCACAAAAACCAGAACTGTCTGCGCAGCTGACTGCTATCGGTCACCGTATCGTACACGGCGGCGAAAAGTATACCAGCTCCGTAGTGATCGATGAGTCTGTTATTCAGGGTATCAAAGATGCAGCTTCTTTTGCACCGCTGCACAACCCGGCTCACCTGATCGGTATCGAAGAAGCTCTGAAATCTTTCCCACAGCTGAAAGACAAAAACGTTGCTGTATTTGACACCGCGTTCCACCAGACTATGCCGGAAGAGTCTTACCTCTACGCCCTGCCTTACAACCTGTACAAAGAGCACGGCATCCGTCGTTACGGCGCGCACGGCACCAGCCACTTCTATGTAACCCAGGAAGCGGCAAAAATGCTGAACAAACCGGTAGAAGAACTGAACATCATCACCTGCCACCTGGGCAACGGTGGTTCCGTTTCTGCTATCCGCAACGGTAAATGCGTTGACACCTCTATGGGCCTGACCCCGCTGGAAGGTCTGGTCATGGGTACCCGTTCTGGTGATATCGATCCGGCGATCATCTTCCACCTGCACGACACCCTGGGCATGAGCGTTGACGCAATCAACAAACTGCTGACCAAAGAGTCTGGCCTGCTGGGTCTGACCGAAGTGACCAGCGACTGCCGCTATGTTGAAGACAACTACGCGACGAAAGAAGACGCGAAGCGCGCAATGGACGTTTACTGCCACCGCCTGGCGAAATACATCGGTGCCTACACTGCGCTGATGGATGGTCGTCTGGACGCTGTTGTATTCACTGGTGGTATCGGTGAAAATGCCGCGATGGTTCGTGAACTGTCTCTGGGCAAACTGGGCGTGCTGGGCTTTGAAGTTGATCATGAACGCAACCTGGCTGCACGTTTCGGCAAATCTGGTTTCATCAACAAAGAAGGTACCCGTCCTGCGGTGGTTATCCCAACCAACGAAGAACTGGTTATCGCGCAAGACGCGAGCCGCCTGACTGCCTGATTTCACACCGCCAGCTCAGCTGGCGGTGCTGTTTTGTAACCCGCCAAATCGGCGGTAACGAAAGAGGATAAACCGTGTCCCGTATTATTATGCTGATCCCTACCGGAACCAGCGTCGGTCTGACCAGCGTCAGCCTTGGCGTGATCCGTGCAATGGAACGCAAAGGCGTTCGTCTGAGCGTTTTCAAACCTATCGCTCAGCCGCGTACCGGTGGCGATGCGCCCGATCAGACTACGACTATCGTGCGTGCGAACTCTTCCACCACGACGGCCGCTGAACCGCTGAAAATGAGCTACGTTGAAGGTCTGCTTTCCAGCAATCAGAAAGATGTGCTGATGGAAGAGATCGTCGCAAACTACCACGCTAACACCAAAGACGCTGAAGTCGTTCTGGTTGAAGGTCTGGTCCCGACACGTAAGCACCAGTTTGCCCAGTCTCTGAACTACGAAATCGCTAAAACGCTGAATGCGGAAATCGTCTTCGTTATGTCTCAGGGCACTGACACCCCGGAACAGCTGAAAGAGCGTATCGAACTGACCCGCAACAGCTTCGGCGGTGCCAAAAACACCAACATCACCGGCGTTATCGTTAACAAACTGAACGCACCGGTTGATGAACAGGGTCGTACTCGCCCGGATCTGTCCGAGATTTTCGACGACTCTTCCAAAGCTAAAGTAAACAATGTTGATCCGGCGAAGCTGCAAGAATCCAGCCCGCTGCCGGTTCTCGGCGCTGTGCCGTGGAGCTTTGACCTGATCGCGACTCGTGCGATCGATATGGCTCGCCACCTGAATGCGACCATCATCAACGAAGGCGACATCAATACTCGCCGCGTTAAATCCGTCACTTTCTGCGCACGCAGCATTCCGCACATGCTGGAGCACTTCCGTGCCGGTTCTCTGCTGGTGACTTCCGCAGACCGTCCTGACGTGCTGGTGGCCGCTTGCCTGGCAGCCATGAACGGCGTAGAAATCGGTGCCCTGCTGCTGACTGGCGGCTACGAAATGGACGCGCGCATTTCTAAACTGTGCGAACGTGCTTTCGCTACCGGCCTGCCGGTATTTATGGTGAACACCAACACCTGGCAGACCTCTCTGAGCCTGCAGAGCTTCAACCTGGAAGTTCCGGTTGACGATCACGAACGTATCGAGAAAGTTCAGGAATACGTTGCTAACTACATCAACGCTGACTGGATCGAATCTCTGACTGCCACTTCTGAGCGCAGCCGTCGTCTGTCTCCGCCTGCGTTCCGTTATCAGCTGACTGAACTTGCGCGCAAAGCGGGCAAACGTATCGTACTGCCGGAAGGTGACGAACCGCGTACCGTTAAAGCAGCCGCTATCTGTGCTGAACGTGGTATCGCAACTTGCGTACTGCTGGGTAATCCGGCAGAGATCAACCGTGTTGCAGCGTCTCAGGGTGTAGAACTGGGTGCAGGGATTGAAATCGTTGATCCAGAAGTGGTTCGCGAAAGCTATGTTGGTCGTCTGGTCGAACTGCGTAAGAACAAAGGCATGACCGAAACCGTTGCCCGCGAACAGCTGGAAGACAACGTGGTGCTCGGTACGCTGATGCTGGAACAGGATGAAGTTGATGGTCTGGTTTCCGGTGCTGTTCACACTACCGCAAACACCATCCGTCCGCCGCTGCAGCTGATCAAAACTGCACCGGGCAGCTCCCTGGTATCTTCCGTGTTCTTCATGCTGCTGCCGGAACAGGTTTACGTTTACGGTGACTGTGCGATCAACCCGGATCCGACCGCTGAACAGCTGGCAGAAATCGCGATTCAGTCCGCTGATTCCGCTGCGGCCTTCGGTATCGAACCGCGCGTTGCTATGCTCTCCTACTCCACCGGTACTTCTGGTGCAGGTAGCGACGTAGAAAAAGTTCGCGAAGCAACTCGTCTGGCGCAGGAAAAACGTCCTGACCTGATGATCGACGGTCCGCTGCAGTACGACGCTGCGGTAATGGCTGACGTTGCGAAATCCAAAGCGCCGAACTCTCCGGTTGCAGGTCGCGCTACCGTGTTCATCTTCCCGGATCTGAACACCGGTAACACCACCTACAAAGCGGTACAGCGTTCTGCCGACCTGATCTCCATCGGGCCGATGCTGCAGGGTATGCGCAAGCCGGTTAACGACCTGTCCCGTGGCGCACTGGTTGACGATATCGTCTACACCATCGCGCTGACTGCGATTCAGTCTGCACAGCAGCAGTAATCTCGTCATCATCCGCAGCTTTGCGCTGCGGATATCTGAACCGGAAATAATCACTATTTCCGGTTTTTTATTCTCTTAATCTGCATTAATCCTTTCTGATTATCTTGCTTAACTGCGCTGCATCAATGAATTGCGCCATTTCACTTTGCATACTTACCACTTTGTTTTGTGCAAGGGAATATTTGCGCTATGTCCGCAATCACTGAATCCAAACCAACAAGAAGATGGGCAATGCCCGATACGTTGGTGATTATCTTTTTTGTTGCTATTTTAACCAGCCTTGCCACCTGGGTAGTTCCGGTGGGGTTGTTTGACAGTCAGGAAGTGCAGTATCAGGTTGATGGTCAAACAAAAACACGCAAAGTCGTAGATCCACACTCATTTCGCATTCTGACTAACGAAGCAGGCGAACCTGAGTATCACCGCGTACAGCTGTTCACGACGGGCGATGAACGCCCGGGCCTGATGAACTTCCCGTTTGAAGGATTAACCTCAGGATCGAAATACGGGACAGCTGTTGGCATCATCATGTTTATGCTGGTGATTGGCGGCGCGTTTGGCATTGTGATGCGTACAGGAACCATTGATAACGGTATCCTGGCGCTTATTCGCCATACCCGCGGGAATGAAATTCTCTTTATTCCTGCGCTGTTTATTCTGTTTTCACTTGGCGGCGCGGTATTTGGTATGGGAGAAGAGGCCGTCGCCTTTGCCATTATCATCGCACCGCTAATGGTCCGGCTGGGCTATGACAGTATTACCACCGTCCTGGTGACCTATATTGCCACGCAAATCGGTTTTGCCAGTTCGTGGATGAACCCGTTTTGTGTGGTCGTTGCTCAGGGGATTGCCGGCGTTCCGGTGCTTTCTGGCTCCGGGTTGCGCATCGTGGTGTGGGTTATCGCCACTCTGATTGGCCTGATCTTTACCATGGTGTACGCCTCACGAGTGAAAAAGAATCCTCTTCTGTCACGCGTGCATGAGTCCGACCGCTTCTTTCGTGAAAAGCAGGCTGATGTTGAACAACGTCCGTTTACCTTTGGTGACTGGCTGGTATTGATTGTCCTGACCGCCGTAATGGTCTGGGTGATTTGGGGCGTGATCGTTAATGCCTGGTTTATTCCAGAAATTGCCAGCCAGTTCTTCACCATGGGTCTGGTGATTGGCATCATCGGCGTTGTTTTCCGCCTTAACGGCATGACGGTTAATACCATGGCTTCATCCTTTACCGAAGGGGCGCGAATGATGATCGCCCCTGCCCTGCTGGTGGGTTTCGCCAAAGGGATTTTGCTGCTGGTCGGTAATGGTGAAGCAGGTGATGCCAGCGTGTTAAATACCATCCTCAACAGCATTGCCAATGCCATTAGCGGTCTGGACAACGCTGTCGCGGCCTGGTTTATGTTGCTCTTCCAGGCGGTATTTAATTTCTTTGTGACATCCGGTTCTGGTCAGGCGGCGTTAACCATGCCGTTACTGGCACCGCTTGGCGATCTGGTCGGTGTTAACCGTCAGGTTACCGTGCTGGCATTCCAGTTTGGTGATGGCTTCAGCCACATCATTTACCCAACCTCAGCTTCGTTAATGGCGACGCTCGGTGTTTGCCGGGTGGACTTCCGTAACTGGCTGAAGGTGGGCGCGACACTGCTTGGACTGCTGTTTATTATGTCCAGCGTCGTGGTGATCGGCGCTCAGTTGATGGGCTACCACTAAAAATGTTAAGAGCCGCAATTGCGGCTCTTTTTTCATTCTGCCGTTTCAGTCTCTACGGCTTCATTTTTGGCATTACGCTTCATCCACAACGCCAGCGCTTTCAGCGAGTCTGGAGTGAACTCATCGCAGCGTGCGGTGATTTCTTCCGGCGTCAGCCAGCAAACTTCACTGACTTCATCTTCCTGTAGGGCGAAGGGACCGTGAGAGACGCAGCTGAACAATGCGCCCCAGACACGGCAATTTTTATCTTCGAAATAGAACTGCCCGTGCTCAGCAAAGGGGACACCGGCAATGCCCAACTCTTCTTCCGCTTCGCGACGCGCGGATTCCAGCAGTTGCTCATCGGCCTGGACCACACCGCCTGCGGTCGCATCTAACATGCCGGGTAAAAAGTCTTTTGTCTCGGTACGACGCTGGACCAGAATTTTGCCCATGCCATCATGCACGACGATGTAAGTTGCACGATGACGCAGACACTGTGCCCGCATTTGTTCCCGGCTGGCTTGTGCAATGACTTCGTTCTCTTCATTGACAATATCCACCCATTCAGTACTTGCCAAACGACGCTGTTCCATTATCAGGAAACCTTCTTTTTCTGGCGCTCTTACGGCGCATTTTGAGTTGTGGGTAAATTACGGATTAATCGCGACCTGCGCAATGATACTTTGATCATTGAGTGCGATTACACTAAGTACGTCATTATCCAGCATGCCATAACTCGCCGGATTACCGCCTTTCGGAATACTCACCGAGCCGGGGTTGAAGTGGAAAATCTCCCCCCGCTGTTCTGCCACTGGCAGATGGGTATGACCGTACACCAGCACATCGTTCTGGTTTAAAGCAGGTAGATTTTCCGGGCCAAAAAGATGACCATGCGTCAAAAACAGACGTTGTTTTTCCAGTAATACCTGTTGCCACGGCGCGGTTATCGGGAAATGCAGCAGCATTTGATCCACTTCGCTGTCGCAGTTGCCGCGCACAGCGATAACCTTATGTGCCACTTCATTAAGCCGTTCAGCGACTTTGGCTGGCGCGTAACCCTCCGGTAAAGCATTACGCGGGCCGTGATTCAACACGTCGCCAAGGATCACCAGCCACTGGGCACCGCTTTGGGCAAACAACTCCAGAACACGTTCCGTCGCCGGTAACGACCCATGAATGTCCGATGCAAACATCAGTTTCATCACTCACTCCTCGTCGAAAAAACGTAAGCTATGATACTGGATTCTGTCGTTGCTATCAGCCAGATTGCTTCGCCGAAAGTGCAATAAAACGCTGGACAGACGCTCGCTGCCACTGGAATGTCGCATAATCCACCAGGCGTTCTGGCACCTCATCGCCATGTAGTACCAGGCGGTTAATCATTAGCGCCAGATCAGTATCAGCAATGCACCATTCACCAAATAAATTCGGCTGACCCAGTGCTAACAAATGTTCTGCCATCGCGAACAGTTTCTCTGCACTGGCTTTTCCCTCGGCCGTTAGTGGCGCTTTTTTCGCCCCCGCAAAGACAACATCCGTCGGACGCTCTTCGCGGATGGGCATCAGATCGCTGCGCAGCCAGGCCTGAATCTGTCGTGCACGCGCACGATTTTCTAAATCAAGCGGATAAATACGTTCCCAGGTCGGTGGCGCAAATCGATCTTCCAGATACTCCGCAATGGCAGAAGATTCACTCAACTCAAAATCATCGATTTGTAATAACGGCACACGGCGTGTCTGACCGTAACCTTGCCACGTCGGCTGCAAATGTTCACCGCTGTCGAGGTCGATGGTCTTGATATGAAACGACAGGCCTTTTTCCTGCAACGCCACCCAGGCGGATAACACATAAGGGGAGAAAAAGTGGGCATCTGACCAAAGCGTGATAGCGGGTTTACTCATTATGTCCTCGGCAATAAAGGGGGCTGGCTATCAAACTATAGAGCCTTTTTGTCACTGTCACGTGACGAATACTCACGTAAGTCGCCGCGCTTTCTATACTTGTGGTGTTCAGATGATTAAACAACCGGAGCTGCAATGATCGATCTCTATTTCGCCCCGACACCCAATGGTCACAAAATTACGCTGTTTCTCGAAGAAGCAGAGCTTGATTATCGCTTGATTAAGGTAGACCTGGGGAAAGGCGGTCAGTTTCGTCCGGAATTTTTGCGCATTTCGCCCAACAACAAAATTCCGGCAATTGTTGATCATTCTCCTGCCGATGGCGGCGAACCGTTAAGCCTCTTTGAGTCTGGTGCCATTTTGTTGTATCTGGCTGAGAAAACAGGACTCTTTTTGAGTCATGAAACGCGTGAGCGCGCCGCCACATTACAGTGGTTATTCTGGCAGGTAGGCGGACTGGGGCCGATGCTTGGGCAAAATCATCATTTTAATCACGCAGCCCCCCAAACCATTCCTTACGCTATTGAACGTTATCAGGTTGAAACTCAGCGTCTTTACCATGTACTGAACAAGCGGCTGGAAAACTCGCCCTGGCTGGGAGGCGAGAACTACAGCATTGCGGATATTGCCTGCTGGCCGTGGGTTAATGCCTGGACTCGCCAGCGAATTGACCTCGCAATGTATCCGGCAGTCAAGAACTGGCATGAGCGGATCCGTTCGCGCCCTGCCACCGGGCAGGCACTGCTAAAAGCACAACTCGGTGATGAGCGTTCGGATAGTTAACAGAAACAGGTTCTCGTGTATTATTTCATCCTAAGTAAAACAACGGAGAACCTGCAATGGCACAACCTGCCGCTATTATTCGTATAAAGAACCTTCGTTTACGTACGTTTATCGGAATTAAGGAAGAAGAAATTAACAACCGTCAGGATATTGTTATCAATGTGACGATCCACTACCCCGCCGATAAAGCGCGTACCAGTGAAGATATTAATGACGCGCTGAACTATCGCACCGTCACCAAAAACATCATTCAACATGTAGAGAATAACCGTTTCTCTTTGCTGGAAAAATTAACTCAGGATGTGCTCGATATCGCACGTGAACATCACTGGGTGACGTATGCTGAAGTGGAGATCGATAAACTACACGCGCTGCGCTACGCCGATTCGGTATCCATGACCTTGAGCTGGCAGCGTTAACCGCCATATCGGGAGGCTGCATGAACATAGTGATCACCGGAGGGACGGGATTAATTGGTCGCCATTTGATTCCGCGTTTGCTGGAGTTGGGCCATCAAATCACGGTAGTGACGCGTAACCCGCAGAAAGCCAGTTCCGTTCTCGGCCCTCGGGTGACACTATGGCAAGGGCTAGCCGATCAAAGCAACCTCAACGGCGTTGATGCGGTAATCAACCTGGCCGGAGAACCGATTGCTGATAAACGCTGGACTCACGAGCAAAAAGAGCGTCTCTGCCAAAGCCGCTGGAATATCACGCAAAAACTGGTCGATTTGATTAATGCCAGCGACACGCCGCCGTCGGTACTCATTTCCGGCTCGGCAACGGGCTATTATGGCGACTTAGGTGAAGTGGTGGTTACCGAAGAGGAACCGCCGCATAACGAATTTACTCATAAACTCTGCGCCCGCTGGGAAGAGATTGCCTGCCGGGCGCAAAGTGACAAAACGCGAGTGTGCCTGCTGCGAACCGGCGTGGTACTGGCACCGGACGGCGGTATTCTCGGTAAAATGCTGCCACCGTTTCGTCTTGGCCTGGGCGGGCCGATTGGTTCCGGTCGGCAGTATCTTGCCTGGATTCAAATCGATGATATGGTCAACGGCATTCTCTGGCTGCTGGATAACGAGCTGCGCGGGCCATTTAATATGGTTTCGCCCTACCCGATACGCAATGAACAATTTGCCCATGCGCTCGGTCATGCGCTGCATCGCCCGGCTATTTTGCGCGTCCCCGCAACCGCCATTCGGTTGTTAATGGGCGAATCTTCAGTACTGGTATTAGGTGGACAACGCGCGCTGCCTAAACGGCTGGAAGAAGCGGGTTTTGCGTTTCGTTGGTACGATTTAGAAGAGGCGCTGGCGGATGTCGTTCGCTGATGTGGTTTACTGCAAACATCCGCCAGTTAACTCCCGGTGTTACAGGGTTAGTGGCTTTGCGCTATAAGATCGTCTGGCGATAGTCGGGTCACCATCATAACTAACTCTCTGTCTAAACCTCTATCCAGCATCTCCTGAGCAATACGCAGGGCTTCTTCGCGTTTGCCCAGAATTAATCCATCATTCCGCCCTTCTTCACGTAATCTGTCAGCAATGGTCATCAGTTTCTCCTTTTCTTGTGGTGCGCGTTCTGCTATCTCACCAATAAATGCACGGAAACGCTGGGCATCTCCCGTTTGTAATACATAATTAAACAGGGCTTTTAGCTGTCTGTCATTAGTGTTCCCTGTAACTAGCAGCGAAACAATTTGGTCGACTAATCCCAACAGATCGCGCTGACGAATATGTTTCTGAATTAACTCCAACAGCGCCATTTTGCGGTGTTGCATAATCTCGTCATCCGGCACCACGGTAATATCCACCAACGGAAAAGCCGATGAATATATTTTACGGGCAATCGCAGGCTCAGCAAATTCATCAAGCCAGCAGAGTGAATAAGGATAAGGACTTCTGCAACCATGATAAAACAGCATCGGGATCACCAATGGAAGCTCTTTATAGCCCGCATCAAGATGGTTTTGCATTGCCGCAATGGAATAACGCATCATGCGAAAAGCCATTAATTCTTCCGGCTTACTTTGGTGCTCTATCACTACATAAATATAACCCACTCCCTCCTGCGTTTTCACAGACCACAAGAGGTCGGAATAATATTGCCGCAGGTCGTCATCAATAAAACTGTTTGGTTCCAGTTTAAGCGTCGTTAAATCACACAGTTTGCGCAGCGGCGCGGGAAGATGAATATCAATAAAATCCCGCGCGGTGTCTGGATGGCGTAAAAAAGATTTAAATACCGCATCATGCGGCGTGGAAGTTGTCGATATTGTCATGGCGTTCCGTCACCCATCAAATTTAAGATGACGCGACAATAACCACGATTAACACCCAATGCAGCAGGCAGTTTTTATCTTTGGACAGCGAATTCAGAAGTATTTTTAGCGGACTGCAACTTTTACATTTCAGCGGAAGCTGACTCGCAAATTCCCCATGAAAATACTCCGGCAGCGTTAGCCACCGGAGAGGAAATTATTTCAGCGATCCCTTAAGGAACTGTTGCAGACGAGGGCTTTGCGGGTTGCCAAATAACTGCTCCGGCGCGCCCTCTTCTTCTATTTTCCCCTGATGGAGGAAAATGACGTGAGTAGAAACATGGCGAGCAAAGCCCATTTCGTGAGTCACTACCACCATGGTTTTCCCCTCTTCTGCCAGTTGCTGCATAATACGTAACACTTCGCCTACCAGTTCAGGATCGAGCGCCGAGGTAGGTTCATCAAACAGTAAAACTTCCGGTTCCATCGCCAGCGCCCGCGCGATAGAAACACGCTGTTGCTGACCGCCGGAAAGATGCACCGGATATTTCCCCTGCGCACGTTCGTCTATCCCGACTTTTGCCAGATACTTCACCGCCCGCTCGCGCGCTTCCTGCTTGCTCAGGCCCAACACCTGAATCGGCGCTTCCATGACGTTTTCCAGCACCGTCATATGGCTCCAGAGATTGAAGTGCTGGAATACCATCGTCAGGCGTGTGCGAAGTAAGCGCAGTTGATTTTTATCGGCGACTTTGAGTTGACCGTCTTTGTCGCGCACCAGATTGATCGTCTGGCCATTGACCACGATCGACCCTTCACTCGGTTTTTCGAGGAAGTTAATGCAGCGCAGAAAGGTACTTTTCCCCGATCCCGACGATCCGATGATGCTTATTACATCTCCGGCATTCGCTTGCAGTGAGACCCCTTTCAGCACTTCATGTTCGCCGTAGCGTTTGTGCAAATCGATAACGTTTAATTTATTCTCGGACATCGTATTCTCAGTGCGTTGAAGAAGGTTTCACATGCTGCAACCAGCGTTTTTCCGCTCTGCGAAAGAGGCTGATCAGGACATAAGAGATGATTAAATAGAGCACCGCGGCAATGCCGAAGGCGGTAAAAGGTTGATACGTGGCGGCGTTAATATCGCGGGCTATTTTCAGCAGATCCGGCACAGTGGCCGTAAACGCCAGCGCAGTAGAGTGCAGCATCAGGATCACTTCGTTGCTGTATGCCGGTAACGCAATACGCAGCGCAGAAGGCAAAATAATGCAACGATACATTTTAAAAGTCGAGAAGCCATAGGCTCTGGCGGCTTCAATTTCCCCATGCGGAACCGAACGGATTGCCCCAGCAAAAATCTCGGTAGTGTAAGCGCAGGTGTTAAGCGTCAGCGCCAGCACGGTACAGTTCAGGCCACTGCGGAAGAAAGCGTTAAGGAATTCGGTTCCCTTAACAATCTCAAGCGTGTACATGCCGGAATAGAACACCAGCAACTGAACATACAGCGGCGTACCACGAAAAATATAGGTAAATAACCAGATTGGAAACTGGATGTATTTATTACTGGAGACACGACCAATCGCCAGAAACAGCGCCAGGACTCCGCCTATCACTACCGACAAAATAAGCAGCCACAGAGTGATCGCCACACCAGTAAAGCGATAACCGTCGGTCCACAGCAGCGGTTTCCAGTATTCATGTAAGATTTCGATCACAGGTCAGCCCTCTTCACACCCACGGAGTAGCGGCGCTCAAGGAACAGCAGCACACCATTGGAAACAGTGGTGAAAACCAGGTAAATCACGCCACAGACGATGGCGAAATAGAACGGTTCCCAGGTACTTTTGCCTGCCAGTTGGGTGGCTTTGACCACATCTTCCAGGCCGAGTAACGAAACCAGTGCGGTAGATTTGAGGATCACCTGCCAGTTGTTGCCAATGCCTGGCAGGGCGTAACGCATCATCGCCGGAAACATGATCCGCCGAAACACTTGCCCACGAGTAAAACCGAACGCCGTCGCCGCCTCTATATGCCCTTTCGGCACTGCCATAAACGCGCCACGGAACGTTTCGGTAAAATAAGCACCGTAGATAAAACCGAGAGTAATAATACCAGCGACCATCGGATCGATATCAATCTGCCCGACGCCCATCGCCTCCGTCACCGTGTTTAGTGCAATCTGCAAACCGTAGAAAATCAGCAGCATCAACACCAAGTCCGGCACGCCTCGAATCAGCGTGGTGTACCCTTCGAAAATCAGCCCCGAAAGCCGATTTTGCGAGAGCTTACCGCCAGCGCCAATTAAACCGATGATTACAGCGAGCACTACAGAACTGATAGCCAGCTCCAGCGTGACGAGCGCACCCTGTAAAATAACACCTGAAAACCCATACAACATGCTGCCTGTCCTGTCGTGTGTGGTGAATTACCGCCTCTTGTCTCCCTCCGGTTACCCGAAGGGAGCGGGCTTTCTTTCACCGATGGCGATTAACCGCCATAAACATCAAAATCGAAGTACTTTTTCGCTAATTTCTCGTAAGTACCGTCAGCGCGCATTTCGGCAAAGGCTTTGTTCAGTGCCTCGCGCAGTTCGTTATCTTCTTTACGCAGGCCCATGCCGGTCCCTACGCCAAACAGTTTTTCATCTTTAACAGACGGGCCACCGAATTTGTAATCTTTACCGACAGGTTGTTTGAGGAAACCTTCGCTGGCAGCGACCTCATCCTGGAACGCGGCATCAATACGTCCGGCAGTCAGGTCAGAATAAATGTTGTCCTGCCCCTGATACGAGACGATTTCAATGCCTTTTGGTGCCCAATGTTCATTACCGAACGTCTCCTGGGTGGTGCCCTGCAATACGCCTACCCGTTTGCCTTTCAGCGACTCGACTGTCGGCTGAATGTCGGAATTTTTCGCCACCACCAAACGAGAATCGGCAGCGTACAGTTTGTCGGTGAAGGCTATTTCTTGCTGACGTTTTTCCGTAATGGAAAGCGATGACATGATGGCGTCAATCTTCTTCGCTTTTAAGGACGGGATTAACGCATCCAGCGGATTTTCGACAAACGTACATTGCGTATTGATGCGTTTGCATAATTCCTTTGCCAGATCGATATCGAAGCCAACCAGTTCGCCTTGTGAATTTTTTGATTCAAATGGCGCATAGGTCGGGTCGGTACCGATGCGGATGTTTTGCGGAATCGCAGCAAACGCCGCAGTTGCGCTGGAGAAGGCCAGAACCAGAGAGAGCGATAGCACCAGTTTTTTCATAATGTCCTCAACTGACAGTCTTTTTATAGGGAATATTTACAGGTTTGTTACACTTATCGTGCCATAAAATTGACCATCAAGGCAAAATATCCCGCCCCGTTAGACGTATTATTTTTCATTAAAAATGCTTAAGTATGCATTTCAATGCACCACGATAGTGCAACAAACCTGGCGTGCACCATGATGATCATTCCATCAGGTACAGCTTCCCAGCGACGTATCAGTCACCGTAGACATTAAAGTCGAAATACTTTTTCGCCATCTTGTCGTAGGTGCCGTCCTGACGCAGCTCGCCAAGCGCCTTATTGAAGGCAGCCGTCAGTTCAGCATCATCTTTACGTAGCCCTACACCGGTGCCATCACCGAAGTATTTTTTGTCTTTTACTGATGAGCCAGCAAAGGCGAAATCTTTACCAGCAGGTTGCTTGAGGAATCCTTCGCTGGCAGCAACTTCATCTTGTAACGCAGCATCCAGACGTCCTGCAGCCAGATCGGAATAGACCAAATCCTGGTTGGCATAGGCCACCACATCCACGCCTTTGCTACGCCAGGTCTCGTTAGCGTAAGCTTCCTGGGTTGATCCCTGCAGCACACCAACATGTTTACCTTTCAGTGAATCCAGCGTTGGCTGAATCGGTGAACCTTTGGCAGCAATCAAACGAGAATCTGCGGCGTACAGCTTGTCGGAGAAGGCAATCTCCTGCTGACGTTTATCGGTAATGGAAAGCGACGAAATAATGGCGTCGATTTTTTTCGCTTTCAGTGAGGGGATCAGCGCGTCAAAGTCACTGGCAACCCAGGTACATTTCACCTGCATCCGTTTGCACATCTCGTTACCGAGATCGATATCAAAGCCAACAAAATCACCTTTAGCATCTTTCGACGAGAACGGCGCATAGGTGGTATCGGTTCCGATACGTACCGTCTCCGGTAGCGCCGCATAGCTGGAAGCCGCTGCGGAGAGACCGACTAACAAAGACAGAGCGAGAATCGACTTCTTCATACATAACCCTCAAGTGAAAATGGCTTTTTTATGTTGTGTATTGTGTTGTGTGTTTGCAGGCTCTTTCATGCAGGTCTTATGCCATCTTGACGACAACAGTAACATTCAACGTTAAATATGTTAATAAGACGTTGCATTATTGTCCTGAAGTTGAAGATAGCAGGTATAGCGGTTGAATCGCAGCGTTTCGATTGAATGGCAGAAACAAAATGTCGAGGATTTGATCGCGGTTGCAAAATTGCCCTGAAACAGGGCAACAGCGGAGTTATGCGCCCTGCCAGCGGGCAAAGAGATCTTCAGGAAGGGTTATTGCAAACTGGTCAAGAACACGATTAACCGTCTGATTTATCACATCATCAAGGGATTGCGGGCGATGATAAAACGCCGGAACGGGAGGCATAATCACCGCACCGATTTCTGCCGCCTGAGTCATTAAACGCAGATGGCCTAAGTGCAATGGTGTTTCACGCACGCAGAGCACCAACGGGCGACGCTCTTTCAGCACCACATCTGCCGCACGGGTCAGTAAGCCATCAGTATAGCTATGGACAATGCCGGAAAGGGTTTTGATTGAACAGGGTAAAATCACCATCCCCAGCGTCTGGAAAGAACCGGAAGAGATGCTGGCGGAAATATCGCGCGCATCGTGCGTGACATCAGCTAATGCCTGCACTTCGCGCAGGGAAAAATCCGTTTCGAGGGATAAGGTCTGGCGCGCCGCCTGGCTCATCACCAGATGCGTTTCGATATCTGTGACATCGCGCAGAACCTGTAATAAGCGCACGCCATAAATCGCGCCGCTGGCACCGCTGATGCCTACAATGAGTCGTTTCATAAATAGTTGCCCTGTCAGACTTGCAGGCAGACTTTGCAGTATTTCGGCGGGAGTTGCAAGTCAGGGTGCCAGACCGGCACCCTCAGCGAAGGCATCATCCTTCGTTATGCATTTCGAGATTTTCCACTTCGTTCTGACGTTGCACTGCTTTGGCGTCATCATTACGTAACGTATCGAGGAAATCGAGGTAGCCCTGATCAACATCTTTGGTGACGTAGACGCCGTTGAACACCGAGCATTCAAACTGCTGGATATCCGGATTTTCAGCGCGAACGGCGTCGATCAGATCGTTCAGATCCTGGAAAATCAACCCGTCAGCACCGATGATCTGGCGAATTTCATCAACTTCGCGACCGTGAGCGATCAGTTCCGTGGCGCTCGGCATATCAATACCATAAACGTTCGGGAAGCGAATTTCCGGTGCCGCAGAAGCGAGGTACACTTTCTTCGCTCCGGCTTCGCGTGCCATCTCGATAATCTGCTCAGAAGTGGTGCCACGGACGATGGAGTCGTCGACCAGCAGGACGTTTTTATCGCGGAACTCGGCGCGGTTGGCATTCAGTTTACGGCGCACGGACTTACGACGCAGCTGCTGGCCCGGCATGATAAAGGTGCGGCCAACATAGCGGTTTTTAACGAAGCCCTGGCGGTACGGTTTGCCCAGAATACGAGCAATTTCCAGCGCGATATCACACGAGGTTTCTGGGATCGGGATCACCACGTCGATATCCAGATCTTCCCATTCGCGGGCAATTTTCTCGCCCAGTTTCGTGCCCATATTCACACGCGCGCTGTAAACGGAAATTTTGTCGATGAACGAGTCCGGGCGAGCAAAGTATACATACTCAAACAGGCACGGATTGCTGACCGGATTGTCAGCACATTGACGGGTAAACAACTGCCCTTCTTCAGTGATGTAAATCGCTTCGCCCGGCGCGACGTCACGCAGGAAATCAAAGCCCAGCGTATCGAGCGCTACGCTTTCGGAAGCGACCATATATTCTGTACGGTTCTCGTCAATATCACGTTTTCCCAGTACCAGCGGACGAATCCCGTTTGGATCGCGGAAAGCAACCATACCGTGGCCGATAATCATCGCCACACAGGCATATGCGCCGCGGATTAAGCGGTTTGTGGCAGCAATGGCAGCGAAAATATTGTCGGCTTCCAGCGGGTAGTGGCGGAAGTTGTCCAGCTCGCTAGCGAAGATATTAAGCAGAATTTCCGAGTCGGAAGTGGTGTTGATGTGGCGGCGTTTTTCTTCAAACAGTTTTTTACGCAACTCGTGAGCGTTGGTCAGATTGCCGTTGTGGGCAAGCGTAATGCCATACGGGGAGTTAACGTAAAACGGCTGCGCTTCAGAGGCGCTGGAGCTGCCAGCCGTAGGGTAACGCACATGACCAATGCCCATATTGCCCTGCAAACGCTGCATATGGCGAGCTTCAAATACATCGCTCACCAGCCCGTTCGCTTTACGCAAACGGAAGCAGTTATTGGCATCTATGGTGATGATGCCGGCGGCATCCTGACCGCGATGCTGAAGCACCGTTAAGGCATCATAAATCGACTGGTTAACCGGCATAACACCGGCGATACCGACAATACCGCACATACGTCTTTTTCCTCGTTAAGCCACATCTCAGAGCACTTACGCTCTGGGCAAGAAACTTGACGAGCTTTGCAGATAATCAAAAAACCATCTGATGATAAAACTGAACTGCGGGATCAGCTGTGATTTGCTCCAGTCTTCGCTTTTCGACACCCCGGTAAAGGAGTCGAGAAAGAATAGAATGGCGGCAACAATCAACACACCGCGCAACGCACCGAAACAGACGCCCAGCACCCGATCGGTGCCTGACAACCCCGTTTTCTCCACCAGCTGGCCTATCACGAAGTTCACGATAGCACCAACGATCAGGGTAGCGATAAATAGTACCGCGATGGCAATCCCATTTCGAACCAGTTCGTCTTCAAAGCCCGTAAACCAGACTGACAGGTAAGTGTAGTAATGACTGGCAACAAAGAAAGCACAACCCCATGTCACCAGCGATAACGCTTCACGAACAAAGCCGCGGATCAGGCTAACCAGAGAGGAAAAAGCAATCACCGCGATTATGGCGTAATCAATCCAGACCATATGTGTCCCACGATTTTACGCCCTGTCATCCTGTTCGGGGCGCATTCTAACAGAAAAAGAAAACGTTTGCGTAGGGATTTCCTTCCCGCGCATCAATAAAAATGGCGCTGAAAAAATATTCAACGCCATCGACTTTTTATGCCTTTGCGGCATCGTGCAATGCGTGTCGGATGCGGCGTAAACGCCTTATCCGACCTACGGTTCTAACCCTGCCCAGTCCTGATAAGACGCGCCAGCGTCGCATCAGGCAAGGCCGTATTAATTCGGCGTATAGCCCATTACCACGCCACTTAAGCCAGAAAGTTGCTTCAACTCACCCAGCGAACCTTTCAGCTTATCTTTCGAGGCATCCGGCCCAACCAGAATACGGGTAATTTTACCCTGCACTGGCGTGGATGGCGACGTATAAACCCGATAACCGGCACCGCGCAGCTTACCGACAATCTCATTTACTTTATCGGCATTTTTCAGCGCACCCAGTTGCACAACATAGGCTTTACCCGTTGGCGCTGCTTTTTCTTCCACGACCGGCTTCGGTTCTGGCTTCGGCGCAGGTGGTGCTTCAACCTTCGGTTTAGGCGGCTCCACCGGTTTCGGCTTCGGTGGGGCGACCGGTGCAGGTTCCGGTTCAAACTCGGTGTTATTGGCTGCAATAGTGGCCGGATCGAGCGACGGTGCTGCGGCATCACCTGCCCGCACCTCTTCCGCTGCGCCTTCCGGCGGCTGCGTCGGCAACGCCTGGGTGGCGGCTGGCATCATATCAGGCTCATCACGATCGCCCGCTTTCGGCACCAGCGGGATAGCCGCGAACTCATCCTGATAATGTTTTTTCTGCCCGTCCAGCAGCCCTGGAAGTACAATCACCCCCAGCGCCACCAGCACGATCGTGCCCACTAACCGATTCTGAAACTTACTTGCCACCGCTTCTCCTCGCGTCAATCACTTCCATGACATGTGCGACCGTGTGGAAAGAACCACACACCAGCACGGTGTCTTCCGCTTTAGCGTCCGCCATTGCGGCATCCCATGCCTGCGCAACGCTATCAAATGATTTGCCGTTACCCAAATGCTCAAGCAGTTGTTCTGCCGTGGCACCGCGCGGCCCTTCCAGTGGCGCACAATACCAGTCATCAACCACGCTTTTCAACCAGGCCAGAGTTCCGGCAATATCTTTATCATGTAGCATACCGATAACCGCCAGCACGCGCCCGTTTTTCGGTAGCGCTTTCATACGCCCGGTGAGATATTCCGCCGCATGTGGATTATGCGCGACATCAAAAATAACGCGTGGCGACTCGCTCACAATCTGGAAACGTCCCGGCAAAATTGCGCTGGCAATCCCGTCGCGAATGGCATTTTCACTGACTTCCAGCCCGCTGGCACGCAGTGCCGCCAGCGCTGTTGCGGCATTCGGTTGCGGGACAAGCGGCAACGGCAGATTTTCCAGCGTGCCGTGAGCATCGCTAAACGCCCAGTCATGATCGGTGACGGAATAGTTCCACTCAACGCCCCGACGTTGTAACAGTGCACCTTTTTCCTGCGCCACATCAGCAATGGTAGAAGGCATTTCCGGCTCACCGACAATTGCCGGTTTTGCGCTGCGAAAGATGCCTGCTTTCTCGCGACCAATACTTTCGCGATCTGGTCCCAGCCAGTCGGTATGATCCAGCGCAATGCTGGTTACTACAGCCACATCGGCATCGACAATATTGGTTGCGTCCAGACGACCGCCCAGCCCTACTTCCAGAATCACTACGTCAAGTTGTGCCTGTTTGAACAGCCACAACGCCGACAGCGTACCGTACTCGAAATAGGTCAGGGAAATATCACCGCGTGCCGATTCAATCTCCGCAAAAGAGGCGGTGTGGGCCGATTCCGGCAATTCCTGCCCCTGCACACGTACGCGCTCGGTATAACGCACCAGATGCGGTGAACTGTAGACGCCCACTTTGTACCCTGCCGCCATCAGAATCGACTCCAGCGTACGGCAGGTGGTGCCTTTGCCATTCGTACCCGCAACGGTAAACACAAATGGCGCTGGTTTCAGGACGCCAAGACGCGCCGCGACCTGGCTCACGCGCTCAAGGCCGAGATCGATAGTTTTACTGTGCAGGTTTTCCAGATAAGAAAGCCACGAAGCCAGAGGCGACGCGGCTTGAGGAGTGCGTTTGATAATCATGGTATCCGCTGATTCGTTACGGTGAGAATAGCAAAAGGGCAGAGCCAGTGGCCCTGCCCTTATCAGTTATCAGGCCTCAGGTTCCTGATCCGGTACCGGGGGTACCACTACGCCTTCACGCGGCGCTTCAGGATTCGGCGCTGGCAGATTCATCAACTTCGCCAGAATGCTCGCCAGTTTCAGGCGCATTTCCGGACGACGGACGATCATGTCGATGGCGCCTTTCTCGATCAGGAATTCACTGCGCTGGAATCCTGGCGGCAGTTTTTCGCGAACGGTCTGTTCGATAACACGCGGACCGGCAAAGCCAATTAACGCTTTCGGTTCAGCGATGTTGAGATCGCCCAGCATGGCGAAACTTGCAGAAACACCGCCCATCGTCGGGTCGGTCAGCACGGAGATGTACGGCAAGCCGCGCTCCTGCATTTTTGCCAGTGCCGCAGAGGTTTTCGCCATCTGCATCAGCGACATCAGTGCTTCCTGCATACGTGCGCCACCAGAGGCGGAGAAGCAGATCAGCGGGCAGTTATCTTCCAGCGCCTGCTCAACGGCACGCACGAAACGTGCACCCACAACAGACCCCATTGAACCGCCCATAAAGGCGAACTCGAATGCCGCAGCGACAACCGGCATTCCATACAGAGTGCCTTTCATCACCACCAGCGCATCTTTTTCGCCAGTTTCTTTCTGCGCAGATGCCAGACGGTCTTTATACTTCTTGGAGTCACGAAACTTCAGCACATCTTTCGGCTCAAGCTCGCTACCCAGCTCCACAAGGCTTCCTTCATCTAACAGGCTATGCAGGCGATTACGCGCTGTCATACGCATGTGATGGTCACACTTCGGACAGACCTCAAGATTACGTTCCAGCTCAGCGCGGTATAAAACCTGACCGCAGCTATCACACTTAGTCCACACCCCTTCAGGAATGCTCGCCTTGCGGGTGGGAGTAATGTTGCTTTTAATTCGTTCAATCCAGCTCATTAGGGACCTTTCTGTCTGAACCTGGTTCGATGCCAGTTTTATCTTTGGGGACGCATAATGCCATTTTTGCCCCCAACAGACCATGAATGTTGCACATTAAAACATAACAGCCCGAAACTTTGGATAAAAAAGTGGTCGAACCGCGGAGTTACTTTTTATTTTGCGGCGCGTGCCGCAGCGCGTTTGTGACGAATAAATTCGAAAACCCCAGGCAATATTGAAACAAAAATAATGCCAACAATCATCAGCTTAAGGTTGCTCTGAATGAAGGGGAGCGTGCCGAAGAAATAACCCGCGTAGGTAAAAATCAGTACCCACAACAGTGCGCCGATCACGTTATAAGCGGCGAAATGACGGTACGACATGTGGCCCATTCCCGCAACAAACGGCGCGAACGTTCTGACGATCGGTACAAAACGGGCGAGAATAATCGTTTTGCCGCCATGTCTCTCGTAAAACTGATGAGTCTTATCAAGATAACTGCGACGAAAGATTTTCGAATCCGGGTTACTGAACAGTTTGTCACCAAATAACCGTCCAATGGTATAGTTCACTGCATCACCGACAATAGCGGCAATCAACATAAGCACCACCATCATATGGACATTGAGATCGTTAGTTTCCAGCGACGCCAATGCACCAGCAACAAACAGCAGCGAATCACCAGGCAGGAATGGCGTTACCACCAGCCCCGTTTCGCAGAACAGAATCAAAAACAGAATGGCATAAACCCAGACGCCGTACTCCGCGACCAGCTCTGCCAGATGCACGTCAATGTGCAGGATAAAATCGATGAGGAAATAAATCAGGTCCATATTTGCCTATGCCTTGTACTCGTCATCTTTCAGGCTGTAACTACGTTGGCTACAGCCTGAAATGTTCCGAGCATTATTCTCGTTAGTCCGCCAGAAATAGCGGGCCCATTGGCGGTTTTGGAAGATCATACCGGTCAGGGTAATCCACCGCGACCAGATACAGCCCTTCCGCTTTTGCCGTTGCTGCCGCCAGCGTTCTGTCCTTTGCCGCCAGCAACTCTGCTATCCAGCTCTCCGGCTGGTTGTGGGCACCGACTTCCATCAGGCTGCCGACAATATTCCTGACCATATGATGTACAAAGGCATTCGCTTTGATATCTACCACCACATAAGGACCGTGACGCGTGACATTAATATGCATAACGTTGCGCCACGGGGTTCGGGACTGGCACTGCACCGCACGGAACGAGGTGAAATCATTCTCGCCCAGCAAGCATTGCGCAGCCCGATGCATCCGTTCAGCGTCCAGCGGTTCGTAAAAATGGGTTACCCCTTTACTCAGTACCGCCGGGCGCAGCCGATGATTGTAGATGATGTAGCGATAACGGCGAGCCGTGGCGCTAAATCGGGCATGAAAATCATCAGGTACAGCTTTAACCCAACGCACGGCGATGTCACCAGGTAAATTCGCATTTACGCCCAAGGTCCACGCCGCGTCTTTGCGCTGCGCGGTCGTTTCGAAATGCACTACCTGCCCGGTACCGTGTACACCAGCGTCAGTACGCCCGGCGCAGAAGACGGTAATGGGTTCGTTCGCCACCTGGGAGAGCGCCTTTTCCAGCTTCTCCTGCACACTGCGGACTTCATTCTGCCGTTGCCAGCCGTAATACTTACTGCCGTCGTACTCAATGCCCAGCGCAATTTTATAAACTGGCGGTTGTTGCTGGTCGGACATTAGTACAGATACTCCTGCACCAGTTTCTCGGCGATTTTTACTGCCATCAGCGCGCCGCCAAAGCGAACGTTATCGGCCACCGACCAGAACTGGACTTGCTCCGGCATACCGTAGTCATTACGCACGCAGCCAACAGAAAGATGCGGCGTACCCGAAGCATCCCCTACCTGAGTCGGGAATTCGTTCTCTTCAGAGAGCACAATATCTTCGCCCTGAGCAAACGCATCACGCGCTTCTTCTGCCGCCAGCGGACGCAGTGCTTCAAAGTTGACCATCTGGGCATGACCGTAGAATACCGGTGCCTGGACGACGCTTGCCGAAATCATCAGCCCTTCGTCCTGCAGGATTTTGCGTACTTCGTCAACGATACGACGTTCTTCACGCACGCTACCTTCGCTATCCGGCAACAACGGCAGCATATTGAACGCCAGTTGACGACCGAAGAAATCTTCTTCGTCAATCGGAATGCCGTTGAGCAATTTCGCACTCTGCCCCGCTAACGCATCGACCGCTTTTTTGCCCTGGGCGGAGGCTGAAATCAGGCTGGTAACACTGATACGCGACAAACCGCCCTGATCGATTAACGGTTTCAGTGCCGCCAGCAGCTGGCTGGTCAGACTGTCTGGTACGGCGATGACATTCCGGTTGCGGTAATCGGTCAGTACAAACGGGTTTACTTCCGGCACCACCAGCGGTACGTCGGGTTCGAGAGCAAACAGTCCGCTGCTGTCGATCACCAGGCAACCTGAGTTGGTCGCTTCTTCAACCCAGGCAGCGGTAGCTTCTTTGCCTGCGACAAAAAATGCCAGCTGCGCCTGCGTCCAGTCGAATTCAGCGGCATCCTGCACGGTGATTGTCTTACCACCAAAGCGCAGTTGTTCGCCTGCGCTTTCGTTACGTGCCAGTGCATAAATTTCCCCAACCGGGAACTGACGTTCAGCCAGCGTTTCAAGCAGGGCTTCGCCCACAGCGCCAGTTGCGCCCAGGACGGCAATGTTCCAGCCTTCAGACATGGTGGTTTACTCCAGAAATAGCAAAGCTCCCTGCCAATGTTACAGCAGAGAGCATGAAGAAGAGATTAACGTGCCGGATGATGAACGGCGTTAAAACCCAGTTTACACAGCAATGATGCCGCACTGGCGTCATCACAAATTACATACAGAGATGACCATTCACGGCGCTCAAGATAGTTTTTGCGCAGTTTATCGAACTCACCCGGTATCCCGGCGACTTTACGCAGCTGTGCGTCATCGCGGCGCACATCATACACCAAATGCACCAGCCTTTTCAGCGTCGGTTGATCGAGCGGGCCATGCAGCGTAATGCGACCAAACTCTGGCGCGGGCAGTAATGTATCCAGCGCAACGTGCTGTTCATGCCCAATAAACTTGCTATAGGCTTCAAACACTTGCGTAGTACCGCGTGCTTTACCTTCCAGGGTATAACCTGCGATATGCGGCGTGCCGATATCCACTTTTGTCAGCAACTCCACGTTAAGTTCCGGTTCGCCTTCCCAGACATCCAGCACTACGCTTAACTTCTGGCCTTCATTCAGGCAGGTCAGCAACGCAGTATTATCGACGACTGCGCCACGGCAGGCGTTAATCAGAATCGCTCCCGGCTTCAGGCTACGGATCAGTTTTTCATCCGCCAGATGCAGCGTTTTGTACGGCCCATCTTTGAAGAGTGGCGTATGGAAAGTCAGAATATCCGCATGCTGAACTAATTCATCCAGCGAGCGGAAATCACCCTCATCCCCACGGTCAGCGCGAGGCGGATCGCAAAGCAAGGTTTTAATCCCTAACGCTTCCAGTCGCGCTTGCAATCGACGTCCAACGTTACCAACGCCCACGATCCCCACCGTACGGTCGTGCAGTGAAAATCCATCGCGTTCGGCAAGCATCAGCAGGGAGGAGAAAACATATTCCACCACCGCAATCGCATTACAGCCAGGTGCCGCGGAAAAACCAATTCCCGCCTGCTTTAACCATGCTTCATCGACATGGTCGGTCCCTGCTGTGGCAGTACCAACAAATTTAATGGGTTTTCCTGCCAGCAAAGATTCATTCACTTTCGTGACCGAACGCACCATCAGCGCATCCGCGTCTGCCAGTTGAGCGACGGGGATTGGACGCCCGGGAACCGCGGTCACCTCACCCAAACGGCTAAATAAGTCGCGGGCATAAGGCATATTTTCATCAACAAGGATTTTCACGTTTGTGTTACCTGTATGAGACGAGAGTTAACCGGACAAGTGTGCCATAATCTCGCGGCCAGGCATACTTGCGAAGATTTCAGGTATAAGGATACGTAATGATACAACCTATTTCCGGCCCTCCTCCTGGGCAACCACCAGGTCAGGGAGATAACCTGCCGTCTGGCGCGGGCAATCAGCCTTTATCCAGTCAGCAACGTACTTCGCTGGAAAGCTTAATGACGAAAGTGACCTCACTGACGCAACAGCAAAGAGCAGAACTGTGGGCGGGTATCAGGCACGATATTGGTCTGTCGGGAGATTCACCGCTGCTTTCGCGTCACTTCCCTGCCGCTGAACATAATCTGGCGCAACGTCTGCTGGCCGCGCAAAAAAGCCATTCTGCCCGCCAGCTTTTAGCGCAATTAGGCGAGTATTTACGTCTGGGGAATAATCGTCAGGCGGTCACGGATTATATCCGTCATAACTTTGGTCAGACGCCGCTGAATCAGCTCTCACCGGAGCAATTAAAAACCATTCTCACCCTGTTGCAGGAAGGGAAGATGGTTATTCCGCAACCGCAGCAGCGCGAGGCGACCGACCGTCCTTTATTACCGGCGGAGCACAATGCGCTCAAACAGCTGGTGACCAAACTTGCGGCGGCAACGGGGGAACCCAGCAAACAGATCTGGCAATCGATGCTGGAACTTTCCGGGGTGAAAGATGGCGAGTTAATTCCAGCGAAACTGTTTAACCATCTGGTGACCTGGTTGCAGGCGCGCCAGACGTTAAGCCAGCAAAATACGCCGACGCTGGAATCACTACAGATGGCGCTAAAACAACCTTTAGATGCCAGTGAACTGGCGGCGTTATCGGCATATATCCAGCAAAAATATGGCCTTTCTGCGCAATCATCGCTTTCTTCTGCCCAGGCCGAGGATATTCTTAATCAGCTTTATCAACGGCGGGTTAAAGGGATTGATCCGCGTGATATGCAACCGCTGCTTAATCCTTTTCCACCGATGATGGACACGTTGCAAAATATGGCAACGCGTCCCGCGCTGTGGATACTGTTAGTCGCGATTATCCTGATGCTGGTCTGGCTGGTTCGTTAGCCCCGACGAAATGACAGTATCGTGACAATAATTCCCAGCACCGCAGAGATCGCCCCGGCAAGAAATACCGAAGAGTAACCAAACGTGGTCGCCAGCATTCCCGCCAGCGGCCCGGAGACGCCGAGGGCGATATCCTGAAACGCGGCGTAACCGCCCAGTGCGGTGCCGCGAACTTGTGAGGGGACGCGTTTAACCACCTCCACGCCCAGCGCAGGAAAGATAAGCGAACATCCGGCTCCGGTTAACGCCGCGCCCGCTAATGCGACCCACGCACCTGGGGCTTGCCAGAGCAACAACAAGCCCACCGTTTCTACAAGCAGAGAGACAATCGCCACTTTCACGCCGCCAAAACGGTCCGGCATCCAGCCAAACATGACGCGCATCACGACAAATGCGCCGCCAAACGCGGTAAGAGTAAAGCCCGCCATCGCCCATCCTTTGCTGGCAAAGTAGAGCGAAACGAAAGTCCCGATAACCGCAAAACCAACGCCTTGTAGTGCCAGCCCTAACCCTGGTTTCCAGATAAACCCGACAACGCTCCACAGCGATGGACGTTCTCCCGCCAGGGCCGGTACTTTGCGCACTGTGCCGTTACAGGCCCACGCCAGTAAGGGTAATACCATTGTGGTGATCGCCAGTGCGGCAAAACCGTAATGGCTATGAATCAACAGGCCAAGCGGAGCACCAACAGCGAGGGCACCGTAAATCGCCATTCCATTCCATGACATCACTTTGCCAGAGTGTTTTGCCCCTACGATGCCTAACCCCCAGGTCAGAGCGCCTGTCAGTAACTGGCTTTCACCAAACCCAAGAATCAAACGCCCGATGACCAACAGGGCAAATTTGAACGGTGCGGAGACAGGCAAAATCGCCGCCAGCAGCAACGCGCCGCCAGCCAGACCACAAGCTAACATCCCCTGAAGCGCCGAACGTTTTGCGCCATATTGATCGGCCAGTCGCCCGGCATAGCCACGCGTCAGCACCGTAGCCAGAAACTGAATCCCGACGACAATCCCGACCATGGTATTGCCATAGCCCAGATCATGATGAACAAACAGCGGGATAACCGGCAACGGCAGCCCTACGGTCATGTAGGTGAGAAAAACCGCAAAAGCGATGCGGAAGAGCGAAAAATTGGCAGAAGATCGTGTTTCGGTTTGGCTTACAGCAGTCATGCATTACTCCAGAATGCAGCGCAAGGCGAGGAGTATCCCCGTCTCATCTCTCTGGTTTCAGGGTTACAGTGCGTTGGCAGGATTTAACGCGTACGTCTTTTCAGAAGGAAATCGACAAAGCGGGAAGTTTGCCTGGAACAGGCGGCGATTGTCAATGATGTGAAAAAGGGAACCATCAGGTTCCCTTTTGCGTTAGTGCCGGAGGCCGCATTAGCGCGTAACGTAGGATGCGACGCTGGCGCGTCTTATCCGACCTACTCCGACTACTCCGACTACTCCGACTACTCCGACTACTCCGGCCTACTGCGAATTAATCTTTCAGCTTGCGCATTACCAGCGTGGCGTTGGTGCCGCCGAAGCCGAAGCTGTTAGACATAACGGTGGTCAGTTCGCGATCGGTCGTTTCGGTCACGATGTTCAGACCTGCAGCCTGCTCGTCCAGCTCTTCAATGTTGATGCTCGGGGCGATAAAGCCGTGTTCCAGCATCAGCAGAGAGTAGATAGCTTCCTGTACGCCAGCAGCGCCCAGAGAGTGACCGGTCATGGCTTTGGTTGCAGAAATCGCCGGGCTCTTATCGCCGAACACTTCACGGATAGCTGCCAGTTCTTTCACGTCGCCAACCGGAGTCGAAGTACCATGAGAGTTCAGGTAATCGATTGGGGTATCAACGCCGTGCATCGCCATCTTCATGCAGCGTACTGCGCCTTCGCCAGACGGAGCAACCATGTCTGCACCATCAGAGGTTGCGCCGTAGCCAACGATTTCAGCATAGATGTGAGCACCACGCGCCAGCGCGTGTTCCAGCTCTTCAACCACTACCATACCGCCGCCGCCAGCGATAACGAAACCGTCACGGTGAGCGTCGTAAGTACGGGAGGCTTTTTCCGGGGTGTCGTTGTATTTAGTAGACAGCGCACCCATCGCGTCGAATTCGCAGGCCATTTCCCAGCACAGCTCTTCGCCGCCGCCAGCAAACACGATGTCCTGTTTGCCCAGTTGGATCTGCTCTACTGCGTTACCGATACAGTGTGCGGAAGTCGCACACGCGGAGCTGATGGAGTAGTTAACGCCATGAATTTTAAACGGCGTGGCGAGGCAGGCAGAAACGCCGGATGCCATCGCTTTGGTGACCACATACGGGCCAACCGCTTTCAGGCCGCGCGGGCCGCGCATTGCGTCAGCGCCGAACACCTGGAAACGCGGGGAACCGCCGCCAGAACCTGCAATCAGGCCAACGCGCGGGTTATTCTGGTAAGCTTCCGGAGAAAGGCCCGCATCTGCGATTGCCTGCTCCATAGAAAGGAATGCATAAATGGATGCGTCGCTCATAAAGCGCACAACTTTGCGGTCAATGAGGCCAGTGGTATCCAGTTTTACGTTGCCCCAGACGTGGCTACGCATGCCGGAATCCTTCAGCTCCTGAGAGAAAGTGATCCCTGAACGTCCTTCACGCAGAGATGCCAGGACTTCCTGCTGGTTATTACCGATGCTGGAAACAATGCCCAGGCCAGTAATCACTGCACGTTTCATTCAATACCTCTGTAAGTCGCACATAGAGTAAGTTTCGAATGCACAATAGCGTACACTTGTACGCCGAACAAGTCCGATCAGCCATTTAATAGAGAAATTTGCGCAGCCTTACACACATCGCTAAGATCGAGCCACCGCCTGTAAGACGAGTAACTTACGTGAAACACTACTCCATACAACCTGCCAACCTCGAATTTAATGCTGAGGGTACACCTGTTTCCCGAGATTTTGACGATGTCTATTTTTCCAACGATAACGGGCTGGAAGAGACGCGTTATGTTTTTCTGGGAGGCAACCAATTAGAGGTACGCTTTCCTGAGCATCCACATCCTCTGTTTGTGGTAGCAGAGAGCGGCTTCGGCACCGGATTAAACTTCCTGACGCTATGGCAGGCATTTGATCAGTTTCGCGAAGCGCATCCGCAAGCGCAATTACAACGCTTACATTTCATTAGTTTTGAGAAATTTCCCCTCACCCGTGCGGATTTAGCCTTAGCGCATCAACACTGGCCGGAACTGGCTCCGTGGGCAGAACAACTTCAGGCGCAGTGGCCAATGCCCTTGCCCGGTTGCCATCGTTTATTGCTCGATGAAGGCCGCGTGACGCTGGATTTATGGTTTGGCGATATTAACGAACTGACCAGCCAACTGGACGATTCGCTAAATCAAAAAGTAGATGCCTGGTTTCTGGACGGCTTTGCGCCAGCGAAAAACCCGGATATGTGGACGCAAAATCTGTTTAACGCCATGGCAAGGTTGGCGCGTCCGGGCGGCACGCTGGCGACATTTACGTCTGCCGGTTTTGTCCGCCGCGGTTTGCAGGACGCCGGATTCACGATGCAAAAACGTAAGGGCTTTGGGCGCAAACGGGAAATGCTTTGCGGGGTGATGGAACAGACATTACCGCTCCCCTGCTCCGCGCCGTGGTTTAACCGCACGGGCAGCAGCAAACGGGAAGCGGCGATTATCGGCGGTGGTATTGCCAGCGCGTTGTTGTCGCTGGCGCTATTACGGCGCGGCTGGCAGGTAACGCTTTATTGCGCGGATGAGGCCCCCGCACTGGGTGCTTCCGGCAATCGCCAGGGGGCGCTGTATCCGTTATTAAGCAAACACGATGAGGCGCTAAACCGCTTTTTCTCTAATGCGTTTACTTTTGCTCGTCGGTTTTACGACCAATTACCCGTTAAATTTGATCATGACTGGTGCGGCGTCACGCAGTTAGGCTGGGATGAGAAAAGCCAGCATAAAATCGCACAGATGTTGTCAATGGATTTACCCGCAGAACTGGCTGTAGCCGTTGAGGCAAATGCGGTTGAACAAATTACGGGCGTTGCGACAAATTGCAGCGGCATTACTTATCCGCAAGGTGGTTGGCTGTGCCCAGCAGAACTGACCCGTAATGTGCTGGAACTGGCGCAACAGCAGGGTTTGCAGATTTATTATCAATATCAGTTACAGAATTTATCCCGTAAGGATGACTGTTGGTTGTTGAATTTTGCAGGAGATCAGCAAGCAACACACAGCGTAGTGGTACTGGCGAACGGGCATCAAATCAGCCGATTCAGCCAAACGTCGACTCTCCCGGTGTATTCGGTTGCCGGGCAGGTCAGCCATATTCCGACAACGCCGGAACTGGCAGAGCTGAAGCAGGTGCTGTGCTATGACGGTTATCTCACGCCACAAAATCCGGCGAATCAACATCATTGTATTGGTGCCAGTTATCATCGCGGCAGCGAAGATACGGCGTACAGTGAGGACGATCAGCAGCAGAATCGCCAGCGGTTGATTGATTGTTTCCCGCAGGCACAGTGGGCAAAAGAGGTTGATGTCAGTGATAAAGAGGCGCGCTGCGGTGTGCGTTGTGCCACCCGCGATCATCTGCCAATGGTAGGCAATGTTCCCGATTATGAGGCAACACTCGTGGAATATGCGTCGTTGGCGGAGCAGAAAGATGAGGCGGTAAGCGCGCCGGTTTTTGACGATCTCTTTATGTTTGCGGCTTTAGGTTCTCGCGGTTTGTGTTCTGCCCCGCTGTGTGCCGAGATTCTGGCGGCGCAGATGAGCGACGAACCGATTCCGATGGATGCCAGTACGCTGGCGGCGTTAAACCCGAATCGGTTATGGGTGCGGAAATTGTTGAAGGGTAAAGCGGTTAAGGCGGGGTAATCTGCTCTCGCAGTGTTTGCCGGATGCGGCGTGAACGCCTTATCCGACCTACGTGTGACGTGTAGGCCTGATAAGACGCGATAAGCGTCGCATCAGGCATGGTGCTCCAGACGCCGCAACTTACTGCTGTGACGCCTGCTGAAACAGGTTTTCCCACATATCGGTCACCAGCGCCTGGTCACGCGGCGACAATTCACCGGCACCAATGGCTTTTTCCAGACTCTGGCTAACGGTCGTATGCACCGCCTGAGCGGAGTGGTCATCACCACTTTCCAGTTCTGCGATGGCTAATGTCAGGTGGCCACGCAAATACCCACTGGCAAACAACTCATCATCACTGGCATGGTCAACCATACCGTCGATTAATGCCAGAATGCGTGATTCAAACTCCGCGATCATCTTCTTTCCTCATTGTAAAACGTGGCGCTGGCTTTAGTTGAGCGCTTCCGGCCACGGGAACTGTTCCGCCGTAAGTTCCGGCGTGTGATAATAATTTTGTAGTGCTTTAATGAAGCGTGCCGGGCGTTCAGGAATGCCGTTTGCTAGGTAATCCATCACCTGCGCATGTACCCGCCGTTGAAACACCACACGATCCGGTTCGAAGTCGCCTTCCAGATTGTCGCAACTGACGTTAAACGGATATCCCGCCGCCACACAGAACAACCAGTCGAGTGCCTGCGGCTTCACTTCAACATCTTCAAACTGGCTTTGCGTTTGGGCATCACGCCCATCCGGGCAATACCAGTAGCCGAAATCAACCAGCTCACGGCGCGCTTTCCCGGCAATACACCAGTGCGAAATCTCATGAATTGCGCTGGCATAAAAGCCATGAGCAAAGACGATTCGGTTATACGGTACTTCCGCATCAGCAGGAAGATAGATCGGTTCGTCGTCGCCTTTAATCAGACGGGTATTAAATTCATCGGCAAAGCAGCTATTAAAAATTTCAATCAACTGCTCATAGTGGTGTGTACTGTTCATTAGTTCATCCCCAACCAGTGGAGGATCTCCTGTCCGTGGCTATCAAAAAGTAATTTGGCACTCATCACCGCTGAGACAATAACAATCATCGGGCGGATCAGCTTTTGTCCTTTGCTCAACACCAGTCGTGAACCCATGCGCGCGCCGAGGAACTGCCCCACCAGCATGACAAAGCCCGTCGCCCAAATCACTTTGCCACCGAGAATAAACAGCAGTAAACCGCCGATGTTTGACGTTGCGTTGAGTAATTTGGCGTGCGCCGTGGCTTTGGCGAGGTTGAATCCGCACAGCGTAACAAAGGCCAGTGCGTAAAACGATCCGGCTGCCGGACCAAAGAATCCGTCATAAAAACCGACGCAGCCACCGGCAATTAACGCGAAGGGTAAACCGTACATCCGACGCTGGCGATCTTCTTCACCCAGCTTTGGCATCAGCAAGAAATAGAGGCCGATACAAATTACCAGAATGGGCAAAATCTGCCGTAAGACATCAGCCTGAACGTATTGCACCAGCAGTGCGCCGCTCATTGAGCCGACAAAGGTCATGGCGATATTGAGTTTCTGATCGCTTAAACTAACCACTTTGCGGCGAATAAAGTAGATAGTGGCGGAAATAGAGCCGCCGCAGGCTTGCAGTTTATTGGTTGCCAGCGCGTTAGCGGGAGACATTCCCGCAGCCATCAATGCCGGAATGGTGAGTAACCCACCGCCACCGGCAATCGAGTCGATAAATCCCGCCAGCATGGCGACAAAAAAGAGAACTCCCAGCAACAGCGGGGAAACCATAAACAGGCTATTAAACGTTTCCATTAGATCACGTGCTCATCCAGTAGCGCCTGGCAGGAAGGCGGCAACGGAGGCGGTGTCTTCTTCTCAGGCTTTGTTGTTCCCGGTTTTGGAGGTTCAAACCAGCTTTGCAGTTCTGCCCCGCAACCATCGCCTGGTGGCGGTAAAGGTTGATCTTCACACTCCAGACTATCGGCAGGACAACGTAATCGTACATGCATATGCGCGCGATGCTGGAACCAGGGTCGCACTTTGCGCAACCAGTCGCGATCGGTGCCCGCATCAAGGCAAAGTTGTTGTTTAATCGCCGGATTAACAAAAATGCGCGTGACGTCTTTGTCCTGGGCGGCGAGTTTGATCAAGCTGAAAATTTCTGGCTTCCACAGCGTGGAGACAACGTGTTTACCGTCGCGGGAAACTAAGTCCAGTGCTTGCGGGCGCAAGAGCTGCGCGGAGGTCCAGCGAGTTTTCGGCAGTTGCAGAAAGATATCGACATCCAGTCCGGTCTGGTGGCTGGCATGACCGCCGTTGAAACGCCCACCAGCAGGCATCCCCATATCGCCAATCAGCACCGTACCCATGCCCAGATTGCTCACCTGGCTACTCAGACGCTGGATAAACATCACCAGGTCCGGGTGACCGAAATAGCGACGCTGATCGGTACGCATGACCTGATAATGTTCGGACTGTATCGGCAGCGTGTCAGCGCCGACGATACAGCCATTAGAAAAACTGCCTATCGATTGTGCGCTACCCGGCACAGGTTGGGTTATTTTTTGCCACGGCGTCGCTGCCAGGCTAGCGCTACTGGCAAGCAGAGCCAGCAGCGCAATCGCGGTTTTGTTCATTTTTTACCAGCGTGGAATATCAGTCTTCACATCGGCATTTTGCGCCCGCTGCCGTAGCAGGTGATCCATTAAAACGATCGCCAGCATCGCTTCAGCGATCGGCACCGCGCGGATCCCGACACAGGGATCGTGACGGCCTTTGGTGATCATCTCAACTTCTTCGCCAAAGCGGTTAATAGTGCGCCCCGGCACGGTAATGCTGGAGGTCGGTTTCAGCGCCATATGGGCAATGATTTGCTGCCCGCTGCTGATACCGCCGAGAATGCCGCCCGCATGGTTGCTCTGGAAACCGTCTTTGGTGATTTCGTCGCGGTTCTGGCTGCCGCGCAGCGCCACTACGTCAAAACCGTCGCCAATTTCCACGCCTTTCACCGCGTTGATGCTCATCAGCGCATGGGCGATGTCGGCATCCAGGCGGTCAAAGACCGGCTCGCCAAGTCCGGCGGGGACACCACTGGCAACAACGGTGACTTTCGCGCCGATGGAGTCGCCCTCTTTTTTCAGCGCGCGCATCAGTTCATCTAACGCGTCGATTTTGTCCGGGTCCGGGCAGAAGAACGGATTTTGTTCAACCAGCGACCAGTCTTTGATTTCCAGCGGAATGTCTCCCATCTGGGTCAGGCAGCCGCGGATTTCAATACCAAATTTCTCGGCGAGATATTTTTTGGCAATCGCCCCTGCCGCCACGCGCATGGCGGTTTCGCGGGCGGAAGAACGTCCACCGCCGCGATAATCGCGCAGACCGTATTTTTGTTCGTAGGTGTAATCGGCATGGCCTGGACGGAAAACGTCCTTAATCGCACTATAATCCTGAGAACGCTGGTCGGTATTTTCGATCAACAAGCCAATGCTGGTGCCGGTAGTAACGCCTTCAAAAACACCGGAGAGAATTTTGACCTGATCCGGCTCGCGGCGCTGGGTGGTATAGCGCGATGTCCCAGGGCGACGACGGTCGAGGTCATGTTGCAGGTCCGCTTCCGTCAGCGGAATGCCTGGCGGAACACCATCGACGATGCAGCCGAGCGCCAGCCCGTGCGATTCGCCGAAGGTGGTTACGCGAAAGAGTTGTCCAATTGTGTTTCCAGCCATCACGGCTCCGTTATTGTTGTGTTTGCGTGTTTACTTAATCTTTATAAATCGCGAAATATTCACGGGCCGCCAGCAGCTGCTCTTTGGTGAGCATAAACACACCATCGCCGCCGTTATCAAACTCCAGCCAGGTGAACGGAACATCCGGATATTGTTCCATAAGATGTACCATGCTGTTGCCGACTTCACAAATCAGCACACCATCATCAGCAAGGTAATCTGCCGCGTTACCGAGAATGCGACGCGTCAGTTTCAGGCCGTCGGTGCCAGATGCCAGGCCCAGTTCCGGCTCGTGGCGGTATTCATTTGGCAGGTCGGACATATCTTCCGCATCGACATACGGCGGGTTAGTGACAATCAGATCGTACTGCACTTTCGGCAAGTCGCGGAACAGATCGGAACGAATCGGAATGACGTTGTGGATCAGACCGTGTTCTTCGATGTTCTGTTCGGCAACCGCCAGCGCGTCGGGAGAGATATCTACCGCGTCGACTTCCGCTTCCGGGAAGGCATAAGCACAGGCAATGGCGATGCAGCCACTACCGGTACACATATCTAAAATATGCTGCGGTTGCTTGCTGATAAGTCCGGCAAATTTATTGTTGATCAGTTCACCAATCGGCGAGCGCGGCACCAGCACGCGTTCATCGACGTAAAATTCATGGCCACAGAACCAGGCTTTGTTGGTCAGGTAGGCCACCGGAATGCGCTCGTTGACGCGGCGAATCACGCGCTCAACAATACGGTGTTTTTCGCTGGAGGTCAGACGCGCGGTGCGCATGTCTTCCGGGATATCCAACGGCAGGTAGAGCGAAGGCAACACCAGTTGCACGGCTTCATCCCACGGGTTGTCAGTGCCGTGGCCGTACCAGATATTCGCCGCGCTGAAGCGGCTCACCGACCAGCGCAACATGTCCTGAATGGTTTGCAGCTCATTTACTGCTTCATCAACGAAAATTTTATCCACGTATTCCTCCAGGGCATGATCGCAATAATTTCGGCGGCTAGTTTGCCATGAAGATGACGATAAATCAGCATTCACGCGCGGTGAGTGAGGAAAAATACGTTTAAAACGATCGATTGCGCTACGAGTCGGGTAAACTGTAGGAAAATTAGAAATAGAGACAGATAAATGAAAAAGAAAACAACACTTAGCGAGGAGGACCAGGCTCTGTTTCGCCAGTTGATGGCGGGGACTCGCAAGATTAAGCAGGACACGATTGTCCACCGACCGCAGCGTAAAAAAGTCAGCGAAGTGCCGGTGAAGCGGTTGATTCAGGAGCAGGCTGATGCCAGCCATTATTTCTCCGATGAGTTTCAGCCGTTACTGAATACCGAAGGTCCGGTCAAATATGTTCGCCCGGATGTCAGCCATTTTGAGGCGAAGAAACTGCGCCGTGGCGATTATTCGCCGGAGTTGTTTTTGGATTTGCACGGTCTGACGCAGCTGCAGGCCAAGCAGGAACTGGGCGCGTTGATTGCCGCCTGTCGCCGCGAACATGTGTTTTGTGCCTGCGTGATGCATGGGCACGGGAAGCATATTTTGAAGCAACAAACACCGCTGTGGCTGGCACAACATCCGCATGTGATGGCATTTCACCAGGCACCGAAAGAGTACGGCGGTGATGCGGCTTTGTTGGTGTTGATTGAAGTGGAAGAGTGGTTGCCGCCGGAGTTGCCCTGAGGAGTTGAGCGTGTTGTGCCAGGAGCGCGGAATGGCAGGGGCGAATGACCCTGCCAGGTGAGAAAAGGTGCGCTAATACATATTCAGTATGTAAGTGAATCGGCAGGTAGAATCTATGGGCTGTCGAGATGTCGTGTCCACGCGTAGCTTCATATCATGCAGTTGCCTGGACGTGATCGGTTGCGGCTCTGGCGTCACCGTCACTTTGGCATTATCACAGCCGGAAGTCGAGAAGGTCATCTGCTGTGCGACAAAACGGCAGTAGGCTCCACGCTCGTCAAAATTACTGCCATCACACAGTTTGCCGTTTTCCATCAGGAAAGTGGGCAGTGTTTGCTCAATAACACCACCTGTTGACTGCAACCTGACGACTTTGTTATGTACAACATAATTTTCATTCCAGGAAACATCATACGGTGCCAGGGACTCTGTCGGGCAGTCAGAGCTAACTTTTGTTGGTCCTATAAAAATTCCGGCCCCGAAACGCTGATCCATAGTACTGGCGCTTTCAACATAAGACGACACAATCCAGGGACAACCGTGTAAATCTCCATCGTAATAAACGCCAAGTACTAATTCATTACATGACCAGGCCGTTACTGGAGAGAGAGCATCATACTCTTCTAATCCGGGGCAGGTAGAATCCGGTAAGGTTGTATTATTGCGCTCCATCCTGAGTTCAGGGCCGGGAGGACTCCCGGTCCAACTAACTAAAGGCAAACTTGCTGCCGCAGTTGAATTAGATTCATACGTGCCATATTCAACTGATTGAGGGGTCAGGACTGAAAGATGAAAACGATACTTTGCAACAACGCTGGTCGTCCCCGCGGGTACATAGAGTGTGGCGATCTTTGTCGCAGCCTGTATCCCAGAAGCGCACAGAGCCAGCACCAATAAACATATAACATGACGTATTTTATGCATTTTATATATACTCAAACGTAGCTGTCAGGCTGGCGGTGAAATCACCGATGGTTACATCACGACCGCTTTTCGCCTGGATCCAGGCCCGGAAATTAATATCATTGTTGCCGTTGGTAAGCGCAAAAGTCGCCCCGGTGGTGTTGTTAATATCCACCCGCTTGCCGTCGAGCGTTTCCATCCCTATCCCCACGCCCTGCGCGGTGGAGGTGTCATCGACTGCCAGAAAACCCGGCTGACCGCTGTCTTCCGTTCCGGTGAGGGTGACTTTGACGTTGTATCCCGCCGGCCCTTTGCAGTCTTTCAGCTTAAACACAACCGGCAGATGCGCGGACTGCCCGGCGACCATCAAATCCCGGTTGCTGACGGTGGGAAAATGAATTTCCGCCAGATTGGCACCATCCACCACCAGCGTGCAGGATTTACTCAGCAGGTTGCCGTAAAAATGCAGGTTGTTATCGACTGCCCGTGCCCCCGTGCTGGCGGTCAGCAGCAGGCCTGCTAACAGCGCATAACCGGGTGAATAAATGTGTGCTGTTTTCATTGGTAATCCACCCGTAAGGTTGCGTAAGCAGAAAAATTCGTGTCCGTCAGCACCGCATCAGCCGCTTTGACCGGTACCGCCTCCAGCTTTGGCTTCTGGCTAAAATCGGTGGCGTTAATGGAAAGCGGCTCGTTGAGCTTAAAACGCTGACCGTCATGCTGAAGCTCAATTCCGAAGCCCGGTACATCCGTCTCAATAGCAGAGTCGTTGTAGGAGGTGGCAGTCCCCGTCCAGGAGAGTGTCATATTCCACTCGGGATCGCGGACATCCGAGTCGCAGCTCAGTTCGTAGTCCACTTTCTGACGACCATAATTGCCATCAATGCTGTCGATAATAAGATCGCGAAATTGCACTTCGATGGTTTGCCCGCCGCTGATGCTACAGGCGGGCGGCGACATCAGCGTACCGTGGAATGTGATGTCATCTTCCGCCGCCAGCACAGCCCCGCAACCAGCGCACAGTAAAAGGAGCAGGAATTTTTTCATTGGTAATCCACCACCATGGTCATCGTGGCGTTAAACTCCGACGGCGTCAGTTGCACCCCGCTCTGTTTTACCGGCACCGCTTTCAGCTGAGGCTGAGTGTTGACATTAAAAGGCGTCCAGTTATTTTCACCAACTGCAAACAGGGAGTTGTCGGCGGCGTTTTCTATCCGCACCCCCAGGCCGGCGATATCCGTGCTGAGAACCGTTTCTCCGTTGATCACGGCGGTATTGCCTTTGAGCTGCATCCGTAAGTCATCGCTGACTTTATTACCGCAGTTGAGGGTGTATTTCGCATCCTGTTGGTAATTGGTACCATCGATCCTGTTGATTATCACATTGCCAAATTTCACAGCGCTTCCCTTCACGGAGCAAGGCGGCGGTCCATCGACCAGGATTCGCAGCGTCAGATCCACCTGTTTGATATCACTGCCAGCAACAGCCAAACCGCTGATGCCCCATCCGGCCAGCACCAGCAACCCTGCGCCCGCTACAAACTTGTGACTCATAAGTCCCTCCCGGCATCAGCCTTTGCGGCTCTGCTCTTCATCCACCTGGCAGCTGTTGCCGGTGCATATGAAGTACAGCGGCATCCGCGCGCCGTAGTCGTTGATGTAAGTCAGCACCGGCACGCTGTCCATCTTCGCATTCAGCGGTGCGGAGGTTTTCGGCTCCATCATCAGCGGTGTGAATCCCGCCGGCGGGTTGCCGCCTTTTTTAGCGCTGGCGTTGCTGATGATCACGTAGTACGGCGTCGGGTTATTGACGGTGAAGTCCTGGCCGTTACGGATGAGCGTCACCTTATGCTGCCACGGACTTTTCATGCTGGTGTTCTCCAGCGCCTTCGGTCGCCAGAACAGTTTGATACGCGTCTGCAGCGCAATCTGCAGTGTGTTCGGTTTATTTGATTTCGGCGGAATTTCGCGCACGTTGAAATAGAACACGCTCTCGCGGTCGGCCGGCAGTTTGTTGATATCCGGCAGCCCCTGCACCTTCACCTGGCCGTTCATCATCGCATCGATGCGCTGCACTGGCGGAAGCACCGCAAGCGGCGAGCTGATTTTGTTGCCCTTTGCATCCTCTATCCAGCTCTGCGCCAGATAAGGCAGTGTGGGATCGTTGTTGCGCAGCGTGACGCTGATGGACTTGTCGCTTTCGTTAAACACCAGCCGTGTCCTGTCGGGCGTCACCGAAGCGTGGCTGGAGAAACTGACCGCTGTCGCCAGCAGCGCCAGTGCCGGGACAACGATTTTTGCAGTGTTAGTCAGATTAAACATGGATCATTCCTTAATCACGTTACTGGTTTACTGAAATTGAAGTCGGAGGTTCCGTTGGCGTCACCCGCTGTGTCTGTTCCTGAATCGCCGGTTTGACCGCCGGCGAAGTGATAGGTGCTACATTGCCTTTATGCTGGCATGGCAGTAACAAGCCGTTAAACAGATCGGCAGGCAGCGGGTCCGGCAGGTTGATATCGCAATGCGCAACACCACTCCAGAACACACTCATGTGTTCGCCAGGTTTCACCCCAGCCAGATAAACATTGCCGTCATCATCGACAAGGCCCACTGTCTGCTCGTTATCATTTTTTACTTCTGCGCCAAACGGAGGATGGCTGCCGTCGCTCAGGCGCAGCACCGCCATCGCTTTTTGTCCGCTAATGACAGCAAATTTACGGTAGCCAATGGCACCTTCAGTTAGCGTGGCTTGCACCACCGACTGGGTTGCTTCAGCGTTTTCAGGCAATCTGTTGAGGTCGATATACGCCTGATTGCGGTAATAGTTATTGACGTCAGAAACGACGGCTTTACCAAACATATTGGTATAAACAGCAGCCCCGTTACCTTCCACCGGAACATCGGCAACGCCATCGGCATCAATCAACAAGCGTGTCCCGCCCATATTCTGGGTACGGTGAAGTGCGCCACCGTGGGCAGTAAGCGTTGCGCCGCCCTGTAACGACAGGCCCGCAGAGGTGTATTGCCCTTCATGGTAGTTCGCACTGAGGTCAACCTGCGCCAGCGAACCATCATGGCTGTAATAGCCGTCAACGCTGGTGTGTTTGTCACTGGTGCCGACGTTCAACTGATAGTGAGTCGCGTCATCGACACGGCTGAAATAACCGACCTGACTGCTGTCCGTCCCACTGCCATAGTTACCGTTATAGCTAACGGTACTGTTGTCGCCCCACGGCATACTGAGCGAAATGTACATGCCTTTGTCGGCCTGGTTGTCATACTCGTAACGGTAGCCAGTCATCGAGATGCTGACATTACGAATACTGCCCATATTGAAATAGTGCGAGAGCATGATGTTGTAGTTTGTCTGCTCCTCGCGATCCCAGTAGGTATGGCGGGTATAGTTGAGATAAACCGAAACACCCGCATCGCGGAAGTTCTGGTTATAAGTGGCGGTGTACATCTCTTTGTCGTTGCCCGTGCGTACCATTCCGCTGTCACTGGCATCCAGATACTCGCTCATGGTCATAAAGTTCTCTTCCGAGAAGCGATATCCAGCAAAAGTAACGCGGCTGTTGAGCTGGTCAAAGTCTTTGGAATAACTCACACGGAAGGAGTTACCGTCCAGCGAACCTTTGCCATAAGCGGTGTCTTTATCCAGTTTGGTGTGCGAGTGAGTAACATCAAACGCGACCGCGCCGAATGTAGACAAATCGCGACCGACGCCAAGCGCCGCAGACTGATAGTTTTCATCTCCCAGTGCGCCGCCATATAACGACCAGCCGTTAGCGATCCCCCAGGAAGCTTCAGCACCAGAAAAAAATTCACCCTCGACATGGTGTCCCCACTCTTGCGGACGGCCCATCATGATCTTATAGCGAACCTGACCTGGGCGAGTGAGGTATGGCATCGAGGCGGTGCTGATGTCATATTCCTGCACCTGGCCGTTCTGTTCTTCAATGCGAATATGCAACGTACCGGAGACAGAATCACCAAGATCCTGAATACGAAACGGTCCAGCCGGAACCTGCGTTTCGTAAATCACACGCCCCATCTGGCTGACGGTCACTTTTGCTGTGGTGTGTGCCACGCCGGAAATGTCTGGCGCGTAGCCGCGCAGATTGGGAGGCAACATTTGATCGTCAGTACTGACACTGCCACCAACATAGTTAAAACCATCAAAAATATCGGATCTGAGGTAATCCTCGCCCAGCGCCAGTTTGGCTTTTAATGATGGTAACGCCCGCCAGGCATAGTAGCGACTCCACTCCCATTTTTTTTGAGTTTCATCGCCGCTGAATTCATCGTCATCATTACTGCGAGTATGTTGATAGTTAGTCTGCCAGTCAGCACGCATACGCCACGGCCCCAGGTTAACCCCGACCGTCCCGTTGCCGCTGATCTCGTTACTATCATCACCGCCATTTTCTTCGTGCCGGGTTTGTGCGTTGATGCTGTAGTCCGCGACGATCCCGGAGATGCCGTCATCCCAACGTGAAGGCGGATCCCAGTCGGGGTAAGTATATTCGAGGTAAGCCTGTGGCAGTGAAATGACTAATGCGGACTGGCTTAAATCAGCCTTAATTTCCATGCCTTCCAGTTGACCGGATTTCAGGCATTTAGCATCGTGGCTCCATTGCAGATTTTTCGCCACGTCTTCTTTTAAACCAAACTGCGCTACCAGTTCCGGTGTCAGACAAGCATAGCTTTTGCTCGCGTCATCTTCACCAGCATACCAGTAAATATCGTACTCTTCCGCCAATGGCTGTTTATTTAGTTGAACCTGTAAATTGTATTTTCCGGGCTCAACATATCCCTGGCTGGAAAAACGCTTCAGATCAATTTTTGTGTCGCCTTTTAATTCCAGAAAACGGGAATCAAACTGAATGTCGTCTTCAGCCCAGACACTGCTATAACTCCCTGACATTGCCAGCGCAATGCACCACGGAAGAATCCGTAATCGAAAAAGAGAATGGTCAGGCATACACGTTTCTATCCGTTTTTATTCTTGTTCGGTCAAAATCCATTTAAATCCCCCATAGCAGTGTCGCTATGGGGGTATGCCTTACAGGTAAGTAATCTGGAAGGTGGTATTTGCTTCGAAATTACCCAGATCTGGCGCATCAGCTGCGCCGACCAGCCAGGCTTTAAAGTTCAGTGTCTGCTTCGCTTTGCCTTTATTGGTAGAAGTGTCTTTCACTATTTTCTGGTCAATACCCATGCCGCTTTTGTAAGAGGTACCCAGAGAGTCACCGATCGCCAGGCTAACATTGTTAAATGCCGCACCGGTATCGGTATTGAAAATGGTGTAATAATTGCCGCTATTTGCAGAAGAAACGGTACCAGTAAAGGTAGTGGTCATTGTTTCCTGAGTATCAAATACGCAATCTTGCAGACGAATCTGGAAACTTTTCGGCGTGGTGGTGCCGTTATTTTTCAGTTTTTCGGCACCGATATCACCCATATCAACTTCCAGTTTGTGATCGTCCGGAACGATAGAACACACTGAGTCTTCAATGGTGCCGTAAAAACGTGCAGTACCGTTGTTACCCGCAGCGATTGTTGCCGTAGAGGTGAACACGCCCATCACCATTGCCGCAGCAATAGCTGTTTTAACAAACTTACTCATTATTTGTCCTTAAACTATAAATAATTAAAAATATAAACATTGCAATACATTGATTCAGTCAATAGCCAATGTTTATACCCAGCCATTGAATACGGCATGCGATCCAAAAAGAACAGGTCGTAGAAAATTGTATTCGTTGGTGTGGGGCCGCATAGTGATGTTTCCACACCCCTGATGCAATTTAATTTTACTAAAGAGTAAATGTAGATTTAATTAATATATTGACAGAAGAAAGGTTATCTTAAGGACATCCTTAAAAAATACGGAATAAGTATTTAGAAAAAATAGAAAGTATATCAATAATGAATATCAACAGCTTAAAAAACAAACAATGAACATATAATGCGATTGGCATTTATCCACTTTTGACAATATAATATATAAACACTATAGCCAGAATTTAATCAAGTTTCAATTACATCCTGCCTGATTATTCAACTCTATTATCTGTATTAATAAATGACAATGAGTGTCAAACAGACATTATTCATTTCAACATGTAACTTTGGGCAAAATCAAGATACGCGCAGAAGAATAATTTCCGAATGAATGTAGAAAGTGTTTTATTTATAGATAAGGAGAGTCTTCGATAGTAGTGAGGTTGACAGATATCCGCTGCCTGATGAGCAATTATGCCCAATGAATCTACCTCATTGGGCATAATTTGGAACACATCAGATAGCTTTTGCCATCTTCAGATTACACGGGCTCATCTGCCAGTTGAATGTACCGTTTCCGCTTTCATCAAGCGTTACGCTGGCAATGGCCGAGGTGGTAAACATAGGCGGCGTTTCGCCCGGACATAACTCGGCAACCAGATACCCGACTAACGGTAAGTGAGAGATCACCAGTACCGAAGCAACACCTTCATTGGTCAACGCCTGCAAATAGGCACTGACCAGACCAACATCGCCGCAGGGCGTTAACTCCGGCAGAACTTCTGCACTGGAAGGCAGGTTCAGACAATCCCCTACTTCTTCCAGTGTTTGCTCGGCTCGCAGGAACGGGCTCACCAGAACGCGTTCGATTTCCACTTTTTGACCTTTCAGCCAGTTCGCCATCAGGCGAGATTCGTCACAACCATTAGTGGTCAGAGGACGAACGGAATCACTGGCGGCATCGAGGGCTGCGTCGCCGTGACGCATGATAAAAACTTGCATATTGCACCGCTTTTGTTAACCAGATTCGCCCGTTTTCTTTCATCTGAAACCAGAGAAAGAAAACGGTGGCCGGCATTGTGCCTTATCCATTCACCGAATGAAACGCTGTTTTTTACCTCAATGGCGTAAGTATAGTCAATATGCGTTTACATTTTGACCAACACTCCGCCATTCAGCGCGGATTCATATAGCTTTGACCTTCTTATTGCAGGTCAGTTGCAGTTGTTTTCCAAAAACTTTCCCCACGCGCGCCCATCTCGACCAAACGCTCGCAAGGGGTAAAACGGGAACCATACTGCGTGGCAAGTCGTTGCATTATTGCAACCACTTCGCCCGCGCCGAGAGAATCGATATAGCGGAACGGTCCACCGAGAAATGGCGGAAAACCAATGCCAAATACCGCACCAATATCCCCGTCACGCACGCTACGGATAACCTGCTCATCAACACAACGTACTGCTTCATTCAGCATCAACATCACACACCGTTCAGCAACCTGCGGTGCGGAGAGTCGCCCCTGCCCTTGTGCGCCAATGAGCGGGTAAATGGCGGGATCGACCTGTTTTTTGCTTTTACGCCCTTTCTGACCATAAAGATAGAAACCCCGACCATTTTTTCTGCCTTTGCGATCGTCGTTCAAAATTGAAGAAACAACATTTGCAGGCGCGCTAAAACGTTCTCCATAAGCGGCTTCCAGTACAGGAATAATTTTAGTCCCGGTGTCGATTCCTACCTCATCCAAAAGTTGGATTGGACCTACCGGAAAACCAAATTTCACTAACGCGGCATCAATGTGCTCTACCCGTTCACCTTCGGTCAGCATGCGGATAGCTTCATTAATGTAAGGCGCTAAGATGCGATTGACGTAAAACCCGGCTTTGTCACGCACGACAATGGGCGTTTTGCCCTGTTTTTTCGCCAGTTTTACCGTAGTGGCGATGGTTTGCGCTGATGTACCCGCATGAGGAATAATCTCCACCAGCGGCATTTTTTCCACCGGACTGAAGAAATGCAGGCCGATAACTTGCTCAGGTCGCGTGGCGTGAGCGGCGATATCACCAATCGGTAAAGATGACGTATTCGAAGCAAAGATGGTATGAGCGGCGCTATTTTGCTCAACTTCCGCCACCATCTGTTGTTTCAATTCGAGATTTTCAAACACCGCTTCAATAATCAGATCGCGATGGGCAAAGCCGCGATAGTCCGTCGTTCCGGAGATTAATGCCAGCTGTTTGTCACGTTCGCTGGCTTTGAGATGACGACGGCGAACTTTGCCCTCCAGCTGATCCCAACTGTACTTCAGCGCATGATTTATGCCCTGCGGGTTGATATCTTTAATTCTGACCGGAAGCCCCGCTTTACAAGCAGTGACATAAGCAATACCGCCGCCCATCAAGCCACCACCTAAAATTCCCACGCTGTTTAATGGCGCAGGCGGTGCATCACTACCGGGATCTTTCTTCACGTCCGTACTGGCAAAAAAGATACTACGCAGCGCCTGCGATTGTGGCGTCATCGCCAGTTCGCCAAACGCCCGAGCTTCGGCGTCATAACCGCTGCTGGTGCCCTGCGCTAATCCCGTTTCAACAACCTCCAGGATGCGTTCTGTCGCCGGATAATTGCCTTGAGTTTTGTGTTCTGTTTTCTTGCCGACCATTTTGAACAGCAGCGCACGACCTAACGGCCCCGCCAGAATACGCTCGCGTACAGGTAGAGGGCGGGAAGATGGGCGATCCTTCTTCGCCAGCTCAACAGCGGCTTCCAGCAAAATGGAGTGCGGAACAACGTCATCCACCAGCCCCAGCTTTAATGCCTGTTTCGCCCGAAGTTGTTTTCCGGTGAGAATCATCTCTAATGCTGTACTGACGCCTATCAGACGCGGTAAACGCTGGGTGCCGCCTGAACCGGGTAACAATCCAAGTTGTACTTCAGGCAAACCGAGCACCGTTTTAGGATCGTCAGTACAAACGCGACCGTGGCACGCCAGCGCCAGCTCCAGCCCACCGCCCAGGCAAGCGCCATGAATAGCCGCGATAACCGGAATGGGCAAAGCATGAATCTCCGCCATCAACTGTTGGCCCTGCCGCGCCAGTGCTTCCGCTTCTTGCGCCGTTTTGCAGTTGCCGATCATGTTGATGTCTGCGCCAGCAATGAAGTTGTCCGGTTTAGCGGAGACAAACACCACGCCTCGCAACTCTTTGTTTTCACGGAGTTGCTTAATAATGGCGCGCACCTGCGAGGCAAACTCCGCCTTCAGGGTATTCATTTTCTCACCCGGTACGTCGATGGTGATAACGGCAATGTTGTCCAGACGAACATTAAGGGTAAACGCTGATGTCATTTCCATTATTCCGCCTCCAGAACCATTGCCGCGCCAAGCCCACCGGCAGCACAGGCGGTAACTAAACCAAATCCACCGCCGCGACGGTGAAGTTCATGCAATGTCTGGGTAATCATCCGCGCGCCGGTCGCCGCGAAGGGATGCCCGTAAGCAATCGAACCGCCAAGCACGTTAAATTTGCTATCGTCCACTTCGCCAGTGGCATGTGCACGCCCCAGTACTTCACGAGCAAAACGTTCGCTGCCCAGCAACTGAATATTCGCCAGTGTCTGAGCGGCAAAGGCTTCGTGCATATCGATCAATGTCAGATCGCTCATCGTCAAACCGGCACGCTCCAGCGCCAGCGGTGTTGACCAGGCCGGACCGAGCAACATGTCCTGCCAGACATCAATCGCAGTAAATGCGTAGCTGCGCAGATACCCCAGCGGCACCAGCCCTAATTCTTTCGCTCGGGATTCAGTCATCAGGATCACCGCTGCCGCGCCATCGGTCAGCGGCGTACTGTTTGCCGCCGTTACCGTTCCGTGTTTACGATCAAACGCCGGACGCAGCTTTGCGTAATCGGCAAGCGAGGAATTACCGCGAATATTGTTGTCTTCGACAAGCGGTTGTTTATAAGGAGGGATAAAGGCAGTCATCACCTCTTCTTTGAGTTTTCCGTCTGACCATGCCTGAGCGGCACGCTGATGCGAACGGTGCGCTAATGCATCTTGCTGTTCTCGGGTGATGCCGTAGGTTTTCGCCATTTGTTCGGCGGTGTCGCCCATCCGCAAGCCAGTAGAATATTCTGCTACCGCAGGCGGTACGGGCATTAAGTCGCGCAAACGCAGGCGAGAGAAGAGTTTCAGGCGCTGGCTCATGGTTCGAGCTTTGTTGACATCAACCAGCACGCGCGCCAGTTTTTTACTGACGCCAATTGGCAATACGGAAGAGGAATCTGCCCCACCGGCAATCCCCGCTCGGATAGTTCCCGCCATCAGGCTTTCTGCGACGTTTGCAACCGCCTGGAAACTGGTAGCGCAAGCGCGGCTGACGCTGTAAGCATCGGTATGCACATTCATTCCGGTACCGAGAACAATTTCACGCGCAATGTTGGGGGCTTCAGGCATTTGTACGACCTGACCAAAGACCAGCTGTTCAATCACTTCAGCGGGGATCTCGCTGCGTGCCAGCAGTTCGCCTACCACCATCTTCCCTAAATCAACCGCGGGAATGCCATGAAAAGCCGTCCCCTGGCGGGCAAAAGGCGTACGTAAACCGCTAACAATGGCGATACGATCGCCCTGGCGGGTAACCAGCGGTAAAACCTGACCCATAACACTCCCCTGTAAAAAAATAAATAAAGTGGTCTGACCTGATCATAGTCTTAACCATTTTTTTACATTTAGCCAAGCGGAGAAAAAAGAAAGTGGGAGCTATGACACAGTGAAGACAGGAGAAAGAAAAGAAAACGCCCCTGCCAGCAACTGACAGGGGCGAACGTACCCGAGAGGAATTAACGCAGACCCAGCTGGAAGATCAGCATTTCAGCTTCGCAGGCAAAAGTGAAATCGATATCCAGGCGCACACCGTCAGACTCTTCAGTGAAAGTCGGGGAGATTTTGCACGGTTCGGATTCCACGCTACGGGCTTTTTCAGTCAGCGCCGCCAGCGTTTGTTCTGCTTCTGCGCGGTTTGCAAACACGCGGCTGTAAGACGCGGTGCAGTCGGAGTTGTCCATAATGGTGCCAACATCCATACAGCAGCAAACCGGGGTTTCATCAGCACTACATTTACTCATCGTTGATTTCCTCTGTATGTGCACCCAAGGTGCCAGATAAACGTTGTGGATATTTTACGCTTCCGGAAAGTGCTGCTCCAGTTGTTAATTCTGCAAAATCGGATAAGTGACCGAAATCACACTTAAAAATGATCTAAAACAAAATTCACCCGAATCCGCGAGTGCGCAACCTCCAAATTTTGCCAGCTGGATCGCGTTTCTTAGATCATATTTGAAAAAAGATGGAAACATACTTGCAACATTCCAGCTGGTCCGACCTATACTCTCGCCACTGGTCTGATTTCTAAGATGTACCTCAGACCCTACACTTCGCGCTCCTGTTACAGCACGTAACATAGTTTGTATAAAAATAAATCATTGAGGTTATGGTCATGAGCCAGAAAACCCTGTTTACAAAGTCTGCTCTCGCAGTCGCAGTGGCACTTATCTCCACCCAGGCCTGGTCGGCAGGCTTTCAGTTAAACGAATTTTCTTCCTCTGGCCTGGGCCGGGCTTATTCAGGGGAAGGCGCAATTGCCGATGATGCAGGTAACGTTAGCCGTAACCCCGCATTGATTACCATGTTTGACCGCCCGACATTTTCTGCGGGTGCGGTTTATATTGACCCGGATGTGAATATCAGCGGAACGTCTCCGTCTGGTCGTAGCCTGAAAGCCGATAACATCGCGCCTACGGCATGGGTTCCGAACATGCACTTTGTTGCACCGATTAACGACCAATTTGGTTGGGGCGCTTCTATTACCTCTAACTATGGTCTGGCAACAGAGTTTAATGATACTTATGCAGGCGGCTCTGTCGGGGGTACAACTGACCTTGAAACCATGAACCTGAACTTAAGCGGTGCGTATCGCTTAAATAATGCATGGAGCTTTGGTCTTGGTTTCAACGCCGTCTACGCTCGCGCGAAAATTGAACGTTTCGCAGGCGATCTGGGGCAGTTGGTTGCTGGTCAGATTATGCAATCTCCTGCCGGGCAAACTCCTCAAGGGCAAGCATTGGCAGCTACCGCCAACGGTATCGACAGTAATACCAAAATCGCTCATCTGAACGGTAACCAGTGGGGCTTTGGCTGGAACGCCGGAATCCTGTATGAACTGGATAAAAATAACCGCTATGCACTGACCTACCGTTCTGAAGTGAAAATTGACTTCAAAGGTAACTACAGCAGCGATCTTAATCGTGCGTTTAATAACTACGGTTTGCCAATTCCTACCGCGACAGGTGGCGCAACGCAATCGGGTTATCTGACGCTGAACCTGCCTGAAATGTGGGAAGTGTCAGGTTATAACCGTGTTGATCCACAGTGGGCGATTCACTATAGCCTGGCTTACACCAGCTGGAGTCAGTTCCAGCAGCTGAAAGCGACCTCAACCAGTGGCGACACGCTGTTCCAGAAACATGAAGGCTTTAAAGATGCTTACCGCATCGCGTTGGGTACCACTTATTACTACGATGATAACTGGACCTTCCGTACCGGTATCGCCTTTGATGACAGCCCAGTTCCGGCTCAGAATCGTTCTATCTCCATTCCGGACCAGGACCGTTTCTGGCTGAGTGCAGGTACGACTTACGCATTTAATAAAGATGCTTCAGTCGACGTTGGTGTTTCTTATATGCACGGTCAGAGCGTGAAAATTAACGAAGGCCCATACCAGTTCGAGTCTGAAGGTAAAGCCTGGCTGTTCGGTACTAACTTTAACTACGCGTTCTGATAACACGTTCGCCTGGATAAAGTCACCTGCATAGCAGGTGACTTTAACTCCCCCACTTCACCGAAAGTAGTGTCCTCATTGCTTACCTCCTGAGTTTTGCAAACAGCCTGATGGCAGCTTGCCCTTTCAAATCAATAAGCGGTATCCACAGACAAATCTGAAGGGAAAGGCATATTTTCAGGCGTTCTGCTCGTCCTTCTCAAAGAGTTTACTTTTCTGAATTTCCAGGATACTCACCCCCCCCTGGCTATTGTGCGCTCATACACTCAAATTAAAGATAGGTTCTAAATAAATGAGCGTTTTTTGATAGTCTATTTCATTAGGTAATATATATTTGTAACAAATCAATCAAAATGGAATAAAATCATGCTACCATCTATTTCAATCAACAATACCAGCGCAACTTACCCAGAATCCATTAATGAAAATAACAATGATGAAGTTAATGGATTAGTACAAGAGCTCAAAAACCTTTTTAATGGTAAGGAAGGAATAAGCACCTGTATTAAACATCTACTTGAGCTTATAAAAAACGCCATACGAGTAAACGACGATCCTTATAGATTTAATATTAATAATTCCTCAGTTACTTATATTGATATTGGCTCCAATGATACAGACCATATTACTATTGGTATCGACAACCAAGAACCAATAGAATTACCTGCGAACTATAAAGACAAAGAACTCGTCCGTACTATCATTAATGACAACATAGTTGAGAAGACTCATGATATCAATAACAAGGAAATGATCTTCAGCGCATTAAAAGAAATATATGATGGAGATCCTGGTTTTATCTTCGATAAGATATCACACAAACTCAGACATACGGTAACGGAATTTGATGAGAGCGGGAATAGCGAACCAACGGACTTATTTACCTGGTACGGTAAAGATAAAAAAGGCGACTCTCTCGCTATTGTAATTAAAAATAAAAACGGAAATGATTACTTATCTCTCGGTTACTACGATCAGGACGACTACCACATTCAAAGAGGAATTCGTATTAATGGTGATAGTCTCACCCAATATTGTAGTGAAAAAGCCAGGAATGCTTCAGCGTGGTTTGAAAGCAGTAAAGCTATCATGGCAGAATCATTTGCAACAGGTTCCGATCATCAGGTTGTAAACGAGCTCAACGGGGAAAGACTGAGAGAACCTAACGAAGTTTTTAAACGTTTAGGTCGAGCAATAAGATATAATTTTCAAGTGGACGATGCAAAATTTAGACGCGACAATGTAAAAGAAACAATTTCTAATTTATTCGCTAACAAAGTTGACGTTGACCATCCTGAAAATAAATACAAAGACTTTAAGGATCTCGAAGATAACGTTGAAAAAAGACTTCAAAATCGCCAGGCGAAATATCAAAATGAAATTAATCAACTATCTGCGTCAGGTGTTAATTTTGATGATATTTAAAATTATTTTTCCAGTTTTTTGATTTTTCAACGCCTGAATATCGGAAATAGTCAGTGACGAACATCAGTATTTTTACATCATTACGTCCGGGTCATTGTCGGTTTATCTCCTTTTACTTGTGGTAATTGAGGGATAACAACAAAAAAGGTGAGTATTGCGACTCACCTTTTTTATTTGTTTCTTATTCAGAATCAATATCTTTTAAATCATCCTGAATCGCTTGTGCGTTCGGATTTTCCTGCGGTTTGAGTTCGCCGCCATTAGCGATGAAATCATGACGCTGGAAGTACGCTTCGCGCACCATAATATAAGGATCGGACGACTGACGCAGCAGACCATCGGAATCCAGCAGCTGAGCGCGGGTTTCGATCCCTTCAAGCGTCCATTTACCCACAGACATCGGCCAGGTCAGCCAGGAAAGAACCGGGTAAAGACCATCCGCCATATCACCACCGTCATCACGCAGCGTGAAGCTACCGTAGAACGGTAACTGAACGTAAGGCCCATAACCCACGCCATAATGACCAAGCGTACTACCGAAGCGGTGAGGTTCAGTCCGTTGCAGTTTCGGGTTCGCCATCCCTGCAACATCAATAAAGCCGCCCATCCCCAAAATGGTGTTCAGGAAAAAGCGGGTAAAGTGGACCATCCCCTGATAAGGGTCGCCCTGCAAGAAGTAGTTAACCATCACCGCAGGTTCTTCAAGGTTGCCAGTAAAGTTGCTCAAACCATTACGCGCCGGTTGCGGAACATAATCACGCCAGGCGACAGCGACCGGTCGAACAATATACGGGTCTAATACGTTGAAGTTGAAGTTGTACATGGTGCGGTTGAACCCTTCTAACGGGTCAGAACGCCCTTGCTGATCTGTACCGGAACTCGCACACCCCACCAGAAGCGTAGTTCCCAGAGCAAGCGCCGACAGGCGAAGCTTCATAAATGTCTCCCTGTTTTTTTATGGCTTATGCAGTTTGCCATCCATGACGGAACGATACCGTATCCGCCTGTTTAGGTGTGGGCGATTGTAACAGCACGTCAACTGATGTCCAGACGCCCTGATTTGCTGATTTGATCATAGCCTGGTAATCGCCGCCCTGTAGGCTACTTGATTCTATAGAAACAGAAAAAGGCAAACGCAGCCTTTTCTACATTTTCAGAGTAACTCCCGCCAGTTGCGAGCAAAAAAGCCGCTACGCTTTAGCTATACGTGCTAATTCAAGAGAAGAGACCATGGACAACGACAAAATTGATCAACACAGCGACGAAATTGAAGTTGAGAGCGAAGAAAAAGAGCGCGGCAAAAAAATAGAAATAGATGAAGATCGACTCCCCTCCCGGGCGATGGCAATTCATGAGCATATCCGCCAGGATGGTGAAAAAGAGCTGGAACGCGACGCAATGGCGCTACTGTGGTCAGCCATTGCGGCGGGTTTGTCGATGGGCGCTTCGCTACTGGCAAAAGGGATATTTCATGTCGAACTGGAAGGAGTGCCAGGCAGCTTCTTACTGGAGAATCTCGGTTATACCTTTGGTTTTATTATCGTCATTATGGCCCGCCAGCAATTATTTACCGAAAACACCGTGACTGCGGTACTACCCGTCATGCAAAAACCGACAATGAGCAACGTCGGCTTACTTATGCGATTATGGGGCGTCGTGCTGCTGGGTAATATTCTCGGGACAGGTATTGCTGCATGGGCATTTGAATATATGCCTATCTTCAATGAAGAAACTCGCGATGCATTTGTCAAAATCGGCATGGATGTGATGAAGAACACCCCCAGCGAGATGTTTGCCAACGCGATCATTTCCGGCTGGCTGATCGCCACTATGGTTTGGATGTTTCCTGCTGCGGGTGCGGCAAAGATTGTGGTGATTATATTGATGACCTGGCTTATTGCACTGGGTGACACCACCCACATCGTTGTCGGTTCTGTTGAAATCCTCTATCTGGTGTTTAACGGCACGCTGCACTGGAGCGATTTCATCTGGCCCTTCGCACTACCTACTTTAGCGGGGAACATCTGCGGCGGCACCTTTATCTTCGCGTTAATGAGTCATGCACAGATTCGTAACGACATGAGCAACAAGCGTAAAGCAGAAGCACGCCAAAAAGCAGAACGTGCGGAAAACATTAAGAAAAATGATAAAAACCCAGCATAAATGGCGAGGGTTTAAGCAATCGAGCGGCAGCGTACTTACCCCGCAGTCCATTAGCGGGTATACTCATGCCGCATTGTCCTCTTAGTTAAATGGATATAACGAGCCCCTCCTAAGGGCTAATTGCAGGTTCGATTCCTGCAGGGGACACCATTTATCAGTTCGCGCCCATCCGTACCAGTCCGCAAAATCCCCTGAATATCAAGCCTTCCGTAGATTCGCAGTTCGTCATGGTTCGCGTCAGATCGTTGACAGCCGCACTCCATGACGGGTAAAAAGTGGATAAAATAATTTTACCCACCGGATTTTTACCCATGCTCACCGTTAAGCAGATTGAAGCAGCAAAGCCGAAAGAAAAACCATATCGCCTTCTCGATGGTAATGGCCTGTACCTTTATGTCCCTGTATCCGGGAAAAAGGTATGGCAGCTTCGCTACAAGATTGACGGTAAGGAGAAAATCCTGACTGTCGGAAAATATCCGCTTATGACTTTGCAGGAGGCAAGGGATAAAGCATGGACTGCGAGGAAAGACATCTCGGTTGGTATCGATCCGGTAAAGGCGAAAAAGGCTTCGTCTAACAACAATTCCTTTAGTGCGATTTACAAGGAATGGTACGAGCACAAGAAGCAAGTCTGGTCTGTAGGCTATGCAACTGAACTTGCAAAAATGTTTGATGACGACATTTTACCCATCATCGGCGGTCTTGAGATTCAGGATATTGAGCCGATGCAACTGCTGGAAGTAATCCGCAGATTTGAAGATCGCGGTGCAATGGAGCGAGCCAACAAAGCACGCAGAAGATGCGGCGAGGTTTTCCGTTACGCTATTGTCACCGGTAGGGCTAAATATAACCCGGCACCTGACCTTGCTGACGCCATGAAGGGATACCGCAAGAAGAACTTCCCGTTTCTTCCTGCAGACCAGATCCCGGCATTCAACAAAGCACTGGCAACATTTTCAGGAAGTATCGTATCGCTCATTGCCACCAAGATTTTACGCTACACTGCCCTAAGAACGAAAGAGCTTCGTTCCATGCTATGGAAGAACGTCGATTTTGAAAACAGGATTATCACCATCGACGCCAGTGTGATGAAAGGACGAAGGATCCATGTAGTACCGATGTCAGACCAGGTGGTTGAACTTCTCACTACGCTAAGCTCAATCACCAAACCAGTCTCAGAGTTTGTTTTTGCCGGGCGCAACGATAAGAAGAAGCCAATCTGCGAGAACGCGGTATTGCTTGTGATCAAACAAATCGGCTATGAAGGTCTGGAAAGCGGTCACGGATTCAGGCATGAATTCAGCACGATTATGAACGAGCACGAATGGCCTGCTGACGCTATTGAAGTGCAGCTGGCACATGCCAACGGCGGATCTGTGCGCGGTATTTACAACCATGCTCAGTATCTCGATAAGCGCAGAGAAATGATGCAGTGGTGGGCGGATTACATCGATGGTCGTGCAGGAGTGTAAGCCATTACGCGAATTCTTCCACGATCGCCATGCCAGTAGCACCATCACCACCGGTAAATGCCGTACCGGTAAACCCAAGGTCATACGCGCCACCACCACCGGATCCGGGAGCTGCGCCAGCAATACCGGCCTGAGAACCCGCCCGGCCACCGCCGCCAAAATACGACGCCCCGCCGTTGCCCGTCAGAAGGCTTGAGCCTGTCTGTCCATCTGAGCCGGTACCACCGTTGATCCTGATATCTCCGGTCGCCGCCGTACCTCCGGCGCCGCCGGCGGTATTGGACACGCCTGACTTCACGCCGCCTTTCCCGCCAGGAGCTGAGAACAGGCTGGCAAACGAGGTAGCACCACCATCCGCACCACTTACTGCGCCAACTCCGCCCTTACCACCCTTGCCGACAGTAATCGCATAAGAACTGGCAGCAGACAGGTCAACCCATACGATAATGGTCGCGCCCGCGCCGCCGCCAGCACCGGAGAAGGTTTCTGTATTGTTGGAGGCCTGGCAGCCGCCACCGCCGCCACCGGCACCGGTCAACGTTACTTTTGCATAACGGGCCAGAGGAGATCGCGTATAGGTTCCGTTTGCATAGAAAGCTTTTGGAGTGCCAAGTGAACGCCCGACAAAACCAGAGGAATCAGATATTCCGAGGTTATAACGGGCTTCATTTATCGCATCCTCACCGGCATCTTTAATTTCTGACAGGTTATTGCTGATCTGCAGGAACGACAACAATGATCCGGCGGTCATTAAATTCGCGACAATGTCATTCGTTGACCATACGCGTGCCGTAGTTCCTTCCTGACCACGAATTACTGTCATCACGTCACCGGATACAGACGTGACGTGCATAATTTCAGAAATTGTTTTCGTGGCCGCGTCGGTTATCGTTAATTTGAAATAACTCTGCCCAGATACAGGGGATGGGAATAAAGACCCAGCTCCAGTACCCACGGTAATAACGGTAGCGGACGCGCTAATACCCGCAGCGAGAACACTCTTTGCGTTATTATTGGCTAATAGCTTCAGCGCCATATATACCCCAGTTAAATAATAGAATTATCGGAACGAACATCGCAGATAGTAAACGTCACGACGCCGATGACAGTAACATCGTCCAGGGCTTCGCCCTCGATCGCTTCACCATCTTCAGTAATCAGTGACTTTCCTCTCAGCGTGGCAAGCTCCGTCCCGCCGCCGTGCTGGATAAGAACCTGACTACCCTGCTTTGGCTTCAGGGAGATATCCAGCACAACGTAACCGCCAGATCGCTCGAAAACTAGCGTGTTTGGGCCGACATTGCAGATCGAGTTAACAGACAACCTTTGCTCAACGTAGTCCGTCGCTGGTGAAGGGAATCCCATTAGATCACCCTCCCCATGTTGGCCATCATCCACAAACGGTTTTCGCTATGGTCGGTGGTTTTGTCGACAAAGTACGTCTGCTCTCTAGATATCCACGCATTAGCCTCTGCGTCGGTAAAGTGCAGCCCAAGCCTGCGCAGCGCTGACACAAAATCCTTTGTGTGCAGGTACTGGTAGCCTTTGGAGTTGCGCAATACCGACTCGCGGAATGCCTGATTGATGTCTGACTGACGGTGCATGATCTGCCCTCCGATAAACACTGTTTTTATATACAGTAGTTTTATGAGGAGAGAAGATCAATATAGCCCATGGCTATCAATGCACGCTTCTGTGCTAACGTTTTGATTATTCAGCAGACCATGAATTAACTGTGACAGCATCAGGTATTCCACCACCGAATTTCATATTTATTGCATTCAGCTCAGCCATCACAGCCTCTTTTATCGCTGCATCATTTCCTTCTGATTCAACAGCAAGCGTTCCTGAATAAATTACCTGACCGTTTTTTGTCGCCTGATAATCCGCAATATAGCCAGCCATATGCACTCCTTAAATGTTTTTGCCTTTCAGCTGATAATAATTTTTGTAATAGGTGTAAATAGTTGCCATTTCAGCATCCGTTATTGCCCTGGATACAATCAGGCATGCCCGCATGAAGATAGTGGCAGTCGTGGCTCCCTCGACAGAACCGCCCAGCAGAATTTTTGACGAAGGTACAGCATAAGGAGTCGTCGCTGCGGTGCGGGTTGCTGACTGTGATGTGCGTGGCAGATCAAGCTTAGTCAGCATTGATCCGCTACCGTTGTCTCGCACAAACCGACTGACTGCCATTTCGCCATCAATTACGGCAGTAGACGGGATAAGGTCGGCCTGTTGTGCTGCACCTGCTGCAGTCAACCATTTAGCTCTCCACGCTGTATCCGTAGTTTGTGTACCACGAGTACGCTGTGGCGCGTTCATCTGCACCCGGCCCACAACAGCACCAATTACCCCTGGATGGACAGCTATTGTCACCATTGTCAGATCGCTGCCGTTATATGCTGCTATGTCGATGTTTGTATCCAGGTGGTTAGCCTCAGTGAGACTGACTCCATAATCACCAAGAACAGGTGAGCCAACAACAGACATGGCAGCGCCTACCCGGTTTCTGGTTAAGGACGCCGAATCGTTTACATCAAAATCAGCCTGTAGAATGATTCCCGGGATTAGCGATGGAAGTTGCGTTATATCATTGGGAAATGGATATTTCTTCAGATATCTGGTGGCAACTATTCCGGTATTTTGATAAACCAGTGTACTCATATTTGATAGTCCTATAACGAAAATGAGAAAACAGCGAGGTCGTTATAAAGAGGCAGGCCTGATAGTGACGTCCCTGTTTGGGAATCTCTGATACACCCGCGTGAACCAGTTACAGGACCGGGGTTTTGTCCGGCAATCCCCTGGCTTGCGTAAGATATCGCTGTCGCAGTGGTCGAATCGGTCTTGGTGATAACTATTTTTGCTGCTGTTCCGCTGCCGCTGACGGCTACCGAAGCAATGGTGGCCCCGGTCAGGACAAAGCCGTAGTTGCCTGGATCGGTAACCCTCGAGGTGTCAATCACGAGATCACCAACACAACCCGCCACTGGAATAGTGATTGTGGTTCCGGACTGCACAACACCAGACTCTATTGGCACAAGCGAGGATTTTGTATTGTCATTCAGCCACCCACCGACAACCGAGCCAATAACCTCGCCTTCAGTCCGATATCCAGCACTGGTCAGATGCTCCCCGTCAGAATACGGGCGGGCATATTGTGCGCTGGCGAGATGAATTAACGCATTATCACGGGCTTCCTGGTATTGCGCGATACCGATGTTATTGGTTCTCGTAGTGCCAGCAGTACCGCCGTAGGGGATTATGTTGGATAGCTGGCCGACAAACATGTGAAGCGACTGGCTTTCTCCTGTTGCCGCGTTAATGACAGACTCGTACTGAGCACGGAGAGTCTCCATTGCGGCACGATAACTGGATATTGATGTCCCGGCAGCCGCATTCTGGTTTCCGTGGATGAGCACCATTACGGGAACATACTGCATGCCCAGATTCTCAGCCATGTCCACAGCTGCCTGAATCATTTTCGTTGCACCGGTAAAAGTCGCTGTTCCAGATGAAATGTCTGCAATTGCAGTACCTGATGAGCACGCATCGGAAACCAGCACAGTGTCCCCGGTAAGCTCATGAATTTTAAAAGCCATACCGCTTGATGGCGACTCCTGACCAGGCCGCGTTCCAACATTCTCCCGGCATGGGATAACGGTTCCAAGTAGCGACTCATTCAAAGTATCATACTTAAAATCGACTTTCGGGCCGGTACCAAAAGCCAGTATGCCGTAATCTGCCTGCGCTGAAGTCGTCACAGGGCTTTGTGCCTGCGTTGAGCCGCCAGCAGCAAGAGACTGCCCGGTTATAATCACATGAATAAGGTAGCGTAATGACTCACGCGCGCGATAATTCCCGTCATAAGTCGATCTATAAGTTAGGAAGCTACCACTAATGTTGGAAAGAAAACGAAGAAATTTAGCGAATGCTACAGGAGCAATATTTGAGACCCCGGTGTCGTTCGTGATCTGAGTTACATTGCTACCATCCACCGCAATGATATTCCCATCAACTGAAGCAACCATGGGGAACTCAGAGGCGTCTCCGCCGCTCGAACCTGACATAGCATCTTCGATAGAGCCGTCCGGATATTCAACTTTGTAAACTTTACCTTCTGCATCCATCCATGCTTTTGTATACCCGTCAAAAAATGTTTCATCACTAATCCATGTCTTTTGCTCGCCAAATGTAACAACCCCTGATGTAGAAATGCTAAATATAAGGGTACCCTCACCCCTCAACTGACATAGAATGCCGCCACCATCATCTGTCACAAATTCAATTTTGTCCCCAAGCAATAACGCAGCGAGATTCGTGGTTCCGTCGCTGAGTATTTCGCTTGTCGACTTTCCTTCTTTATCAACCCATGCCCATGCTGTATCAGGATATCCGCTAATGTTTGTGGATGCTCCAGTGGACATTATCCTGGATACTTGCTGTGAAATTAAGAGCTCAACATATTCCTTTGAAATAATAGAGCGGCCTGTCTTCCCAAGCACTCCATTGTTATTAATATATTCATCAGCGGTGATAAAGTTCTCGTTTGCAATCCAGCATGATGATCCCGTCTTAATATTACCAGCGTCTGCATCAGCCTGCGCCGCCGCCAGCGTAGGGAATTCGCGAATTGTCCCAGTTACAGCAGCTGTACCTGGCTGCTTAGCCTGTAACACAGCCACGCCAGCATTGTTTTGATACTGCCATGCAGCAGAAAGCGCATCAGGCCCCTGGGCTACCCAGAACGACTGGCCGTCAGTAGTTGCTGCCAGCCCTGCAATGGTCCCATCAGGATCACTGGCAGTTTTATAGAATGTGTATTTGTTCTTTGCGTATTCAGAGGCGTTATTAGCAGCCTCAATTGCCTGATCTGCTGATGCAGCTGCCTGCTGGGCATATTGAGCGATAATGTTCAGCGTATCCGCCGTCATCATGTTGGCAACCATGTCGTTGGCCGCCCACGCACGCGCCAGCGTTCCTTCTTGCGCACGTTCAATCGTGAAGATGTCTCCGGCCTTAGCTGTCACGTTCACGATCTCAACCTGTGAGCCGGTGGCGGCATCGGTGAGAGTGAGCTTAAAGTAACTCTCGCCTGCCACAGCATCAGGGAACTCGGCACCAGTTCCAGCGCTAACGATCAGCGACGTGTCGGTTGCGCTGATAGCAGAAGCCAGCGTGCTTTCTGCGTTGTTTGTAGCCAAAAGGGTTAGTGCCATGTATCCTCCGGGATTAGGCAATAAAAAAACCGCAAGCGCGGCCTTTTAAATGGTGAATATTATGAATAATGCTTCTATTGCTATTTTAAAAATACTTTTAGGAACTCTATCTACTTTATTAATACTCCTTTCGTGCGCCTTGCTTATTATTTTATTTGGATTTCTTTTTCAGCAAGGAATGCCGCCAATAGATATGATAAAAATGTCATCCATTTTGTTTTTATCAATAGTTGTGCTGTATATAATTTGTCAGAGCGTTAAATCACATCTGTATATAACAATAGATAATCGAGATAAAAACCTAATCAAATATCTCAACCGTGACTGACTGGTAAAACGGCATGTGCAGCAGGCCGCTATCCATGGCCTGCTTGAAAAAAATGGCGAACTCGAAATCCTCAGTGATCACAAAGGCCGTGTCCTTCTGGTTGTACTTCCTGGAGTTATAGGCCGATGCATTGTAGATAGCGCTCCGCGTGAACATGCGGCGCCCTTTATAGATGGAAATCACGATACCGCCATCCACAAACTGGATCGAGATACTCCATCGCTGGTCGTTGAGAATGTCGGTGCCATTCACTCCCAAAAGGAACCGCAGAATACGCCGCTTTATCCATGGGATAGAGAAATAGAAGCCGTCACCTTTGTAAAAATTCCAGGTCATGATCCGCTTAAAAAGGTCATCAGAGACAACAACCTGGTTTGACTGGTCAATCACCCGGTACTCATTGAATGCCAGCTGGTTAAATTCGAAGGTGTTATATGGGCCTATCTCCTGCTGATCGCTGCTGGAAATCACCGGCGGCAAAACGCCATAGATGCCATGGGCAATCCACCGGAGCTGATCTCCGGTGTTGTAGTCACCGATGAAAATCGGCAGGTTGGCATTAACCATCCAGTCATAAATGCCCTGCGCCATCGAGTTATACGCAGTAAAAAACGCCCGCAGATTTTCATCGTCGTTGTATTGCGTATACATATACGACCGGATGATATCGTCCAGCATGCTACGCCCCTGTTACGATCACGCCATCCGACGCGATATAAAAATAACTGAACTTATCGCCGCTGATGATATTCGTCCCGGCATCCGGTGGTGTTATCACACCATTGATGGTGACCACGACGTTTAAAGTGCTGATCAGCCCCATGTCGATTGTCGAGTTAATCGCCTGTAAGAATGCGTCTTTCAGGTTGTTAACGTTCAGCGGTTTCCCGGCGAATATGCCGTTCACATACTGAATCGTAGGCGCCGAGACCAGAGAGGCGACCGTGGCATCTGTCAGGTAGTTAACACTTTCTGTCCCCCACTGATACGTCACAGTGACCCGCTGCAGCAATGGCGTCACGAACGGGATCACGTAGTTATCAGGCCAGTCATTCACCGTCACGGTATTGTTTCTGACGTTCGGTGTCACCTCGCCGCCGCCTCCCCAGGTCCCGGATGACGTGGTGTCAATCCCGATGGAAAACGTGTGAGGAGACAGTACCGTCACGGTCAGAGGGACGTCATTAATACCCGTCATCCCGGTAACGCCAGTGATCCGGATAACCTGGCCGTCAGTGTAACCATGAGTCAGGTCTGTGCTGACGACACCAGGATTTGCATTCGTGATCCCCGTTACGTTCAGTGAACACCCTTTCAGCCGGCTGATATCCCCCGCAGACTTATAGAGCGCGCCAGCAATATCGTAAATATCACCGCCGGCACACATGACTATCCATTTATCCCCGTCCTGAATGACAGAAACCAGGCGCGCCTGCACGTTATCAAGGCTGGTGAGATATTGCCGGATAAATCCAGGATATCCCTGAACGGTGGCCATCTGCGCCTGCCATACGCGATCACGAAACTGATAGTTCGTTTCCGGGTCAGCACCCGGAGTGCCGGCGATCGGGTTGGTGCAGGTGATGGTGACGTCAGACGGTAGACTGGATATGATCTGGTTAACCGTATTTACCGGCACCGCCCAGGTCCCGGTCTCCGTTCCCTCGCATGATACGCTGGCAGATACTCCAGACGACGAGATAATCGTCGCATCACTGACTGAATAGGTATAGGTCCCATCAGAAACAATAAACCCCTGTGGGATAACAAATCCCGCGGGGCCGGAAAACTGAACCGGGACTGTTGTTGTGCCAGCCGTTTTCTGCCCAGGAATACCAGCCTGCTGTGCGAGAAGCTCCAGCATGGCCAGGTTAGCCTTTAGTGGCCCCACCGAGTTAATCAGGTCAACCCTTGCTTGATCACAAACGATGAGCGCGCCGACATCGGTACTGGCCACGTCCTCAATCAGAGATCCAGGCAAATCAGTTGTGAGTCCCGGAGATAGCGCAATTGCCTGAGAAACGAGCTGTGCTCGTAGCTCTTCCGGCGTCAGAGGAACCGGGCCTGCTGACGTATAGCTGACTGGTAAATCGCTCATACGGCCACCTGTGTAATTATTTTTGAACCTGCATTTGTGATTGCCGAGATGTTATAAACAGGCGGGTCGTCGCTGATCAGCGCAATCTGCAGCGAGGAAAAATACTGGCTGAACTGTTTCTGAATACGGTTTACGTAATACGTCGGCAGGATTTGCTGGATCACCGACCCGGCGGCCGGGATTCCGTTGTTCGCATAAAATGGCGACTCCTGCGGCGCCAGTTTCAGATTCTGGATCAGGGTCGTCAAATACACCGAGTCATTAAACCCATATTCGTCGGTTTCCACCAGGACCCACTTCCCCTCAGAGTTTCGGCCATAGGTTCTCACTCGGTGATACTCCCGTTATACGTTGAAGTCGGCCCCCCGGTATCATTTCCATCGTTGCCGTTTGAATGCTCATGGCTGTTAAGCCAGGCCAGAAGCGACTGCCATCCGGCGTGCATGATTGCCGGGCTGGTACTGGCCACTGAATCCTGCAGATGCCCTGCCTCTCCTGAAAGGCTCCATTTGCTACCGGTCAGTGAAAAAACTGTCCCGCCAACGGTGACGGTGAAGCTGTCAGGTGTGGAAATAGCGATGCTGTCAGGCTTCAGGAGAAACGTCGTGTTGTTGCCGCTGTCGCGCAGCGTTACACCCTCCGGACCGTATACCGTCACCACCTGTCCGTCGACACCCTGCCACTCGGTATTACTGATCGGCAAAAAAACGAGGGCGCTTAAGTTTGCTGGCGGAGTCATATCTGCAATGCCGCCTCCCTGACCGCTAACCCCGCCAATGTAAGTATCTGCGGGGATAACAATCCCCTTATCTCCCGGCTGCATAGGGTAACGAATATATTGAGGGCCAAATAAGGGGATAGTCACTTGCGGCAAAACATATGGGATATCCCTTAGCTCGAAGGAGACGGTGATCATATTCCCAGTTTGCTTAACCACGCTCGCCGGAAGAACTTTCCCTGATTTTTGAAGCGCATTTTCAATCTTTCTTTCAGTAAACCTGTTCATGCTTGAGGCAAAATTAAGCTTGTTGTCGATGCTCATGCACTACCTGCCTTAATGAAAGGGGAAGCCTCAATAATTGTTACCCATGCCTCTGCCGTTGGTTGCCTGCTATTCCCTAACAGGCGAACGGAGTTCACAATAAAGTCGCCAGTAAAGGCAGAGTCTTCTCGATACTGAGAATACGAAGAGGCCTGTATCAACGGAGTGCTTTTTTTAGGCATCAGGATGTGATCGCCAACCTGAATATCACCGCGCATTACGCACGCCATGCTGATTGTGTTAAATGCCACCCATGTCGGCTGCCCTATCAAATCCTTGAAATCTATTTGGGTTGGGCTGTTGCTTCTGGCTACGGCGCTGGAAACAGAAGTCTTATCCGGGTGGTTATCATAATCGTTATCCCATACCCGGATCTCATTACCATTCACTATTGCGATCTCTACACCAGAGTACCCGCTATCGCGAATTCTGGAACGTGAAAAAGCATTAAGGTCCTTGGCCAGGGTGACAATGTCATCACAAAACAGCCCCCGGTAATGATTAAGGATTAGCCGGTCGCTTATGTTGATATTGAACGTATACCCTCTGATGTTCATAAAACACTGCGTGAGGGCTACAGAAAGCTTCTGCCCCTCCTTCCAGTCAAAGGTTAAAGGAAGGGGTACGGGTTTGTTATTTGGCACGTTCTGGACAGGACCAACCACGATTATGAAGTCAAGTCGTAACTCAATACCCTGCCAGTTACCAAAGACCTGATTTATCACGCCATCCAATACCAGTTTTGGTGCGGTAACCTTGCCAGCCAATGGCAGCCCGTCTTTCATCCCAAGGAATATTTTAATTTTTTTGCCAAAAAAATTCTGGCGAGCCTGCTGCATTTCTTTTGGGCCAATACCCCAGATGGTCAGGTGAGTTTCGCCCTGGGGAGTCGATTCACCGTACCTGAGGATATCAAACTCAATCATCAGGGCGCCGGGGTTGTAAACTCCGTTCTTATGGCTACTGTATTTTATCGTTCTTTCCGGAGAGGCACCTTCAGCAGGAATGGTTATCTCAATATCATAATATCTCATGAACTGTTTACCTCAATCAGTCCATTCTGTTCGCGCCAGTACATGGAGGACGAATTAAACACTCCGGAGATAATATTTATTCCACCGTTAAGCTCGGAGCCAACGAGCGGGGTATTTAGAATGGTATTCCCAGAGCCATCTGTAATGAGGACATACCACCTCAGCCCGGCAATGTTCCATTTAACCTGGCAGTTATAGACGGTACCATCAAGGATCGGTGTAAATGTCATGCTTTGACGATCATTGCCGGTAAACGGATAATTCTGGGTTGTCATGGCCCTACCCCCAACTTACCCAATAGGCCGGTTATTGCTTCCGATACAGAGCTCCCGAGAGGCGTGTTGCCAAGAGCATTGGCGGTATTAGTCCAGGATGGGTCGGTTACCATATCCCCGGCGCCAATCTTGTTTAAAAAATTGTTCACGGCCTGCTCTGCACCATTATCGGTTATCAGTGGCTGCTCGAAATCCCATATCCATGAACGCTGTGGTAAGGGCGTTGAGTATGCCTGCCACGCTGCCATGCTTCAGGGTAGCCAACCTGTAAGCCAAACTTACAAGTTTCCAGTTAATACACCTTGCCAGGATGCGCCAGCCCATATCTGGCTGCAAACAGCTGGAGTATGGCCAGAAGATGGCGAGTTAAGCGAATTAACGTGGTGCAGCCACAATCAGCACCATGATGACACGCTATATGTTCGAGCTGACTTGGTAAATGGCAATTCTCCGGTAACTCCGGATGGTTGGATAAGCTGTAGTGAGCGAATGCCGGATACCAAAACAGCCGTTCTTGTTGCCGTGGAGTTTGACAGGAAAGGTGACTGGCGAATGAAATGGGCTACTTACATCCCCGGGCATCCTGACGCTAATAATGGGTGGATAATTCCTGGTGCGTCGTGGAAACCGTCACACTGGATGCCGCTACCAGAACCGCCGCAGGGAGTGAATGATGCCGCCAGTTAAAGTTGTGATTATCACTTTGGTGATAATAGTGATTGCGAGAATCATGTCTGGTGAAATTGGGTGGATATGGTAATGGCTAAGGCAGCAGCAGAGCGCAACTAACAATCCTCGCACTCGCGGGGATTTCTTTTATCTGAACTCGCTACGGCGGGTTTTGTTTTATGGAGATAAGAAATGTCAGATTTGGCTATGAAGGTTTTGAAATGGCAATCGACTGGCGATGTTGGCATCAGTAGCGCAACTCTTGCCTCAATCGCATGTGGACTGAAAAAGAATATCTATGGTCATCACTTCGGCGCTCCACATGACGCAGCAGACTTCCGGCGATGCGTTGCACTTGTTGAGCAGATTCCAGAAATCAGAGATTCATTCGACAAGGTTGCAAAGCGCGTTCCGGCATTCAAAGGCATCATCAACGAATGGGATTCCCTCGTTGCTCTGTTGAAGTCTGAAATGAAGATACACGGAAACAAAGCACCAGAGACTTACAGAAGAATTAGCGAGTTACGCAAGGACTAATCACAGCCTCACACTCGATGAGGCCAGTTCATTTCTCAAGATATCCAGACATACCATCGCCGCATCAATGCGGTTTTTTTATTGCCTGATTTGCAGGTTCGATTCCCTATTCGGAGATAGCACTCATGCAACACGAACTACAGCCTGATTCACTGGTTGATTTGAAATTCATCATGGCCGATACTGGCTTCGGTAAAACCTTCATCTACGACCGGATTAAGTCCGGCGACCTGCCAAAAGCCAAAGTTATCCACGGGCGAGCAAGATGGTTATATCGTGACCATTGTGAATTCAAAAATAAGCTCTTAAGCCGCGCCAATGGGTAAAATAGCGGGTAAAATATTTTTCACATCTAAAAAACACCATTCCAATCAATCCCCTGCTGCTTCAAGTAGATGTCTGCAGGGGACACCAGATACCCTTCAAACGAAATCTACCTTCACCCCGTAAAAGATGGGTTTGGCAGCACACTTGCCTTATATCTACTCATTTTTACTGCAACAGGTTGAAATCTCAGCACTGTCAGAAAGCGCTGATGACTAAACAGCCCTGGGCCGGGCGATGTAACCATCACACAGAATCCTGATAGCGAAATATGGCGTGACTCGATACTTCACTCCGCAATGCATTCCTTGATGAATTCGCAGGACCGTGATACACGGGACAGGTCACTGAATGACGACAATGTCCTGGAAATCAGCGAACCGCGCATCTGAAGTACATTTGAGCGACTGTACCAGAACATGAATGAGGCGTTTGGATTAGGCGATTATTAGCAGGGCTAAGCATTTTACTATTATTATTTTCCGGTTGAGGGATATAGAGCTATCGACAACAACCGGAAAAAGTTTACGTCTATATTGCTGAAGGTACAGGCGTTTCCATAACTATTTGCTCGCGTTTTTTACTCAAGAAGAAAATGCCAAATAGCAACATCAGGCAGACAATACCCGAAATTGCGAAGAAAACTGTCTGGTAGCCTGCGTGGTCAAAGAGTATCCCAGTCGGCGTTGAAAGCAGCACAATCCCAAGCGAACTGGCAATTTGAAAACCAATCAGAAAGATCGTCGACGACAGGCGCTTATCAAAGTTTGCCACGCTGTATTTGAAGACGGATATGACACAAAGTGGAACCTCAATGGCATGTAACAACTTCACTAATGAAATAATCCAGGGGTTAACGAACAGCGCGCAGGAAAGGATACGCAACGCCATAATCACAACTCCGATAAGTAATGCATTTTTTGGCCCTACCCGATTCACAAAGAAAGGAATAATCGCCATGCACAGCGCTTCGAGTACCACCTGGAATGAGTTGAGATAACCATACAGGCGCGTTCCTACATCGTGTGATTCGAATAAACCTGCATAAAAGACAGGAAAAAGTTGTTGATCAAAAATGTTATAGAAAGACCACGTCCCCACAATAAATATGACGAAAACCCAGAAGTTTCGATCCTTGAAAACTGCGATAAAATCCTCTTTTTTTACCCCTCCCGCATCTGCCGCTACGCACTGGTGATCCTTATCTTTAAAACGCATGTTGATCATCATAAATACAGCGCCAAATAGCGAGACCAACCAGAAGTTGATATGGGGACTGATACTAAAAAATATGCCGGCAAAGAACGCGCCAATAGCATAGCCAAAAGATCCCCAGGCGCGCGCTGTTCCATATTCGAAATGAAAATTTCGCGCCATTTTTTCGGTGAAGCTATCAAGCAAACCGCATCCCGCCAGATACCCCAAGCCAAAAAATAGCGCCCCCAGAATTAGACCTACAGAAAAATTGCTTTGCAGTAACGGTTCATAAACGTAAATCATAAACGGTCCGGTCAAGACCAGGATGAAACTCATACACCAGATGAGCGGTTTCTTCAGACCGAGTTTATCCTGAACGATGCCGTAGAACATCATAAATAGAATGCTGGTAAACTGGTTGACCGAATAAAGTGTACCTAATTCCGTCCCTGTCAACCCTAGATGTCCTTTCAGCCAAATAGCGTATAACGACCACCACAGCGACCAGGAAATAAAAAAGAGAAATGAGTAACTGGATGCAAAACGATAGTACGCATTTCTGAATGGAATATTCAGTGCCATAATTACCTGCCTGTCGTTAAAAAATTCACGTCCTATTTAGAGATAAGAGCGACTTCGCCGTTTACTTCTCACTATTCCAGTTCTTGTCGACATGGCAGCGCTGTCATTGCCCCTTTCGCCGTTACTGCAAGCGCTCCGCAACGTTGAGCGAGATCGATAATTCGTCGCATTTCTCTCTCATCTGTAGATAATCCCGTAGAGGACAGACCTGTGAGTAACCCGGCAACGAACGCATCTCCCGCCCCCGTGCTATCGACACAATTCACAGACATTCCAGCAAAATGGTGAACTTGTCCTCGATAACAGACCACCACACCTTCTGCACCTTTAGTCACCAACAGCATGGCGATCTCATACTCTTTTGCCAGGGCGCATATATCCCGATCGTTCTGTGTTTTTCCACTGATAAGTCGCCATTCTTCTTCCGAGAGCTTGACGACATCCGCCAGTTGTAGCGCCTGCCGCAAACACAAGCGGAGCAAATGCTCGTCTTGCCATAGATCTTCACGAATATTAGGATCGAAGCTGACAAAACCTCCGGCATGCCGGATCGCCGTCATCGCAGTAAATGCGCTGGTACGCGAAGGCTCGGCAGACAACGCAATTGAACAGAGATGTAACCATTCGCCATGTCGCCAGCAGGGCAAGTCTGTCGTCTCTAAAAAAAGATCGGCACTGGGGCGGACCATAAACGTAAATGAACGTTCCCCTTGATCGTTCAGATCGACAAGCACCGTGGATGTCCGGTGCCATTCATCTTGCTTCAGATACGTGATATCGACTCCCTCAGTTAGCAGCGTTCTTTGCATTAACGCACCAAAAGGATCATCCCCCACCCGACCTATAAACCCACTTGTTCCGCCTAATCTGGCGATTCCCACCGCAACGTTAGCTGGCGCGCCGCCAGGACAAGGCAGTAGGCGCCCGTCTGATTCTGGCAAGAGATCTACGACCGCATCCCCTAAAACCCATACTTTGGCTGACATTTTTTTCCCTTAAATTCATCTGAGTTACGCATAGTGATAAACCTCTTTTTCGCAAAATCGTCATGGATTTACTAAAACATGCATATTCGATCACAAAACGTCATAGTTAACGTTAACATTTGTGATATTCATCGCATTTATGAAAGTAAGGGACTTTATTTTTATAAAAGTTAACGTTAACAATTCACCAAAATTGCTTAACCAGGATGATTAAAATGACGCAATCTCGATTGCATGCGGCGCAAAACGCCCTAGCAAAACTTCATGAGCACCGGGGTAACACTTTCTATCCCCATTTTCACCTCGCGCCTCCTGCCGGGTGGATGAACGATCCAAACGGCCTGATCTGGTTTAACGATCGTTATCACGCGTTTTATCAACATCATCCGATGAGCGAACACTGGGGGCCAATGCACTGGGGACATGCCACCAGCGACGATATGATCCACTGGCAGCATGAGCCTATTGCGTTAGCGCCAGGAGACGATAATGACAAAGACGGGTGTTTTTCAGGTAGTGCTGTCGATGACAATGGTGTCCTCTCACTTATCTACACCGGACACGTCTGGCTCGATGGTGCAGGTAATGACGATGCAATTCGCGAAGTACAATGTCTGGCTACCAGTCGGGATGGTATTCATTTCGAGAAACAGGGTGTGATCCTCACTCCACCAGAAGGAATCATGCACTTCCGCGATCCTAAAGTGTGGCGTGAAGCCGACACATGGTGGATGGTAGTCGGGGCGAAAGATCCAGGCAACACGGGGCAGATCCTGCTTTATCGCGGCAGTTCGTTGCGTGAATGGACCTTCGATCGCGTACTGGCCCACGCTGATGCGGGTGAAAGCTATATGTGGGAATGTCCGGACTTTTTCAGCCTTGGCGATCAGCATTATCTGATGTTTTCCCCGCAGGGAATGAATGCCGAGGGATACAGTTACCGAAATCGCTTTCAAAGTGGCGTAATACCCGGAATGTGGTCGCCAGGACGACTTTTTGCACAATCCGGGCATTTTACTGAACTTGATAACGGGCATGACTTTTATGCACCACAAAGCTTTTTAGCGAAGGATGGTCGGCGTATTGTTATCGGCTGGATGGATATGTGGGAATCGCCAATGCCCTCAAAACGTGAAGGATGGGCAGGCTGCATGACGCTGGCGCGCGAGCTATCAGAGAGCAATGGCAAACTTCTACAACGCCCGGTACACGAAGCTGAGTCGTTACGCCAGCAGCATCAATCTGTCTCTCCCCGCACAATCAGCAATAAATATGTTTTGCAGGAAAACGCGCAAGCAGTTGAGATTCAGTTGCAGTGGGCGCTGAAGAACAGTGATGCCGAACATTACGGATTACAGCTCGGCACTGGAATGCGGCTGTATATTGATAACCAATCTGAGCGACTTGTTTTGTGGCGGTATTACCCACACGAGAATTTAGACGGCTACCGTAGTATTCCCCTCCCGCAGCGTGACACGCTCGCCCTAAGGATATTTATCGATACATCATCCGTGGAAGTATTTATTAACGACGGGGAAGCGGTGATGAGTAGTCGAATCTATCCGCAGCCAGAAGAACGGGAACTGTCGCTTTATGCCTCCCACGGAGTGGCTGTGCTGCAACATGGAGCACTCTGGCTACTGGGTTAACATAATATCAGGTGGAACAACGGATCAACAGCGGGCAAGGGATCCGCGTCACTCTTCCCCCTTCACGACCTTCAATAATATGCAATGCAGCTTCCCGCCCGATAATGTCATGTGGAAGCTGAATTGTGGTCAGCGGCGGTAAAAACAGATGCCCGACGCCAACCAGATTATCAAAGCCCATTACGGCGACATCCTGCGGGATTCGTACCCCCTTCGCCAGAAGAACCTGATAAGCCACAAAGGCTGCGCGATCGTTACCACATATCAGAACATCAAAATCTGGTTTGCCCGATTTGAAGTGGTCATTGAGTAAACTTGCGAGATCGGTGTAGTGATCATCACCTGTTGCCATGTGAAATTGTTTCACCTCAGCCAGATCTCGTCCAGCATCACGCCAGGCCTGCTCAAATCCCTGCCGACGATACCCTGTTGCCAACGCACTTTCCGGTAGCCAGAAGCATAACGGTTGACGATAGCCCGCCGCGAGCAAATGCTGTGTTGATTCATATTGTGCAGTGTAATCATCAGGGATATAACTGGGTAACGCTGGGTCATCCGCCACACAGTTCGCCAATACAATATTTTCACCATACAGAGACTCAGGCAGCGTGATATGTCGCAGCCCCATTGTAGTATAGATAATGCCATCCGGACGGTGGGCAAGCAGCTGACGTGCCGCGCGGGCAGCGTCATCTTCAGAAAAAATATTGATTAAAAAACTATTCCAGCCGAACTCGCTGGCGGTTTGCTCAATGGCAAGCAGAATATCAACAGAGAAAGGAGTGGTAGCCGTGTCCTGCGCCAGCACGGCGAGAGTCGACGGCTTACGTCCTTGAGCGCGCATCTTACGGGCGGAAAGATCAGGAACATAATTCAGGGTCTGGATTGCCTGCAATACGCGGTCACGCGTTGCAGGACGCACAGATTCTGCATTATGCATCACCCGGGAGACTGTCATCATCGACACTCCCGCCAGGCGTGCGACATCCTTTAATGAAGCCATACCCAAGCCGTTTGCCGTAAAACGGGCACTGTAGCAGAAACAGACGTCACTGGCGAGATCCAACGCCCTATCACCTGACACAGCAATACAATAAAAAATAACAATAATTCCCGGACAATTGTCCCCAATTCCGCCTCTGTTCTCGCCAACGAGTAACCATATAGGCAAGTAAGTAAAACATGCCAACTGGCATCGCCAACCTGGAGAAGAAAATATAAATATGGATCATTGTGCTGCCGCTGTATCCCGACATCAGCCCGGAAATTATTGCGATTGCTATCGGTTCAGGTGCAATTGGCTGCACGATCGTTACGGACTCGCTTTTCTGGCTAGTGAAGCAATATTGCGGCGCTACGCTCAATGAAACATTTAAATACTATACGACAGCGACATTTATCGCTTCAGTCGTCGCTCTGGCGGGCACATTCCTGCTGTCATTTATCATCTAAGCGCAAAGAGACGTACTATGGAAAACGCTAAAATGAACTCGCTCATCGCCCAGTATCCGTTGGTAAAGGATCTGGTTGCTCTTAAAGAAACCACCTGGTTTAATCCTGGCACGACCTCATTGGCTGAAGGTTTACCTTATGTTGGCCTGACCGAACAGGATGTTCAGGACGCCCATGCGCGCTTATCCCGTTTTGCACCCTATCTGGCAAAAGCATTTCCTGAAACTGCTGCCACTGGGGGGATTATTGAATCAGAACTGGTTGCCATTCCAGCTATGCAAAAACGGCTGGAAAAAGAATATCAGCAACCGATCAGCGGGCAACTGTTACTGAAAAAAGATAGCCATTTGCCCATTTCCGGCTCCATAAAAGCACGCGGCGGGATTTATGAAGTCCTGGCACACGCAGAAAAACTGGCTCTGGAAGCGGGGTTGCTGACGCTTGATGATGACTACAGCAAACTGCTTTCTCCGGAGTTTAAACAGTTCTTTAGCCAATACAGCATTGCTGTGGGCTCAACCGGAAATCTGGGGTTATCAATCGGCATTATGAGCGCCCGCATTGGCTTTAAGGTGACAGTTCATATGTCTGCTGATGCCCGGGCATGGAAAAAAGCGAAACTGCGCAGCCATGGCGTTACGGTCGTGGAATATGAGCAAGATTATGGTGTTGCCGTCGAGGAAGGACGTAAAGCAGCGCAGTCTGACCCGAACTGTTTCTTTATTGATGACGAAAATTCCCGCACGTTGTTCCTTGGGTATTCCGTCGCTGGCCAGCGTCTTAAAGCGCAATTTGCCCAGCAAGGCCGTATCGTCGATGCTGATAACCCTCTGTTTGTCTATCTGCCGTGTGGTGTTGGCGGTGGTCCTGGTGGCGTCGCATTCGGGCTTAAACTGGCGTTTGGCGATCATGTTCACTGCTTTTTTGCCGAACCAACGCACTCCCCTTGTATGTTGTTAGGCGTCCATACAGGATTACACGATCAGATTTCTGTTCAGGATATTGGTATCGACAACCTTACCGCAGCGGATGGCCTTGCAGTTGGTCGCGCATCAGGCTTTGTCGGGCGGGCAATGGAGCGTCTGCTGGATGGCTTCTATACCCTTAGCGATCAAACCATGTATGACATGCTTGGCTGGCTGGCGCAGGAAGAAGGTATTCGTCTTGAACCTTCAGCACTGGCGGGTATGGCCGGACCTCAGCGCGTGTGTGCATCAGTAAGTTACCAACAGATGCACGGTTTCAGCGCAGAACAATTGCGTAATGCCACTCATCTGGTGTGGGCGACGGGAGGTGGAATGGTGCCGGAAGAAGAGATGAATCAATATCTGGCAAAAGGCCGTTAATAACGTTTCAACGCAGCATCGCAATCCTTTCCCTGGGTGAGCGATGCTGCCGATGGCGCAGACTTAAGATCCCCGGTCTTACCCGCTATAACCCCCTCCTTTTATCATCACCCAATGCCTTTCGCTGTAAACGGCGGTTTCGCAAACCAAACCAAAACCGTAAGTAAGATAAAAGCAATAGCCGCCATACGGAAAATCTCATTTGCAGAAATAGAAAGTGACTGCTGGGTTATTTCATTATTAATTTCATTAAGAACTCCTGAAAGCGAACCATAATATTTATCCATAATTTGTGACGATGAATTAAACACGGGGTTAAATTGATCGATGGTTGCTGTCAACTGACTATGGTGTAACGATTCGCGTCGTCCCCACAGCGTCATTGTCAACGACGTACCAACTGATCCTGACAAGGTACGAAAAAAATTACTCATACTCGAGGCATTGGCAAATTTATTATCTGGCAAGCCTGAAAACGAAATCGTTGTTAAGGGTAAAAAGAAACAGGCAACGGCGAATCCCTGGAAAAACTGTGGCAAAATGATGCCTGTAAAATCAATCGTTGGCATAAATGTCACAGAACGCCAGTAATAGCAAACCGCATACATCAAAAAACTAAATGTCACTAACAACCGCATGTCTATTTTGTTGCCATAACGTCCTATCAAAGGTGAAATTAATAGTGGCATGATGCCGATGGGCGCATAAGCAAGTCCGGCCCATATCGCATTATACCCCATCGTTTCCTGGAGTAACTGCGGCATAAGGACGATCGCTCCAGAGTAAAATAAATACGCGCATGTGATACTCACAATACCAATGGTGAAGTTACGGGACTTAAACAAACTGAGATCAAGAATCGGGTTCTCTGAGGTCGACTCCCAAATGACTAAAGAGATCAGAGAAATAACTGATACTACTGTTAATATTATTATTGTACTCGAGTTGAACCAATCCAGATCGCGCCCTTTATCAAGCATAATTTGCAAGCCACCAACACCGAGCACTAACAGGGTCAGTCCTGGTAGATTCATTTTGACCGGTGAAGTTTCAGTTTCTCTTCCTTTAAGTAAGGTTAAGCATAATGTCAGGACGATAATCCCCATAGGGACATTGATTAAAAATATCCAACCCCAGCTAAAGTTATCGCAAATATAACCGCCCAATATCGGCCCACATATCGGAGCGATAATCACGGTCATTGACCATAATGCCAGAGCAAATGTTCTTTTTTCTGGTGGATAATTCCTTAATAATAAACTCTGTGACAGTGGAATTAACGGCCCCGCCATTAATCCCTGAACGACTCTAAAAAATATCAGCACATCAAGATTGGTCGATAAACTACACATTAAGGAAGACAGCGAAAAAAAAGTGACTGAAAGTAAAAATAACCTTAATTCGCCTATTCTTTGTGCCAGCCTGCCGGTAACAGGGATCGCAATGGCATTTGCTACGCCAAACGAGGTGATAACCCAGGTGCCTTCGTCTGTTGATGCTCCCAGAAAGCCAGATATTGTCGGTATTGCGACGTTAGAAATAGTGGAATCCAACATTTGCATAAACGTCGCTAATGACAATGCAATAGTAACGCACCATAACGTCCCACCGGTTAATGGTGCCGGAGTCGATTTAGTGATTGCCATTAAAATTGTCCATTATGCGAAATAATGTTGCTAATTTCTTTTTCTATCGGACTGGTATCGATAACTAAAGCCTTACTGGTATAAGCCGGCATGGAGGTCACGGTTGAAGCCAGCTCAGGCATCTCGGCAATGTCTTCGTTCTTCGTATCAATAGTTGCTGTCATCGATAAACCAATACGCAAGGGATGTTCCATGAGTTCTTTTGGATCAAGAGAAACTTCAACCGGTACACGCTGAACGATTTTGATCCAGTTCCCTGTCGCATTTTGTGCAGGTAATAAGGAGAACGCATTGCCGGTTCCCATATTGATCCCTGTCACCCGACCATGAAACACAACATTTTCACCATAAAGATCGCTGATAATATTGACCGATTGACCAATCCGTACATCCGTGAGTTGTGTTTCTTTAAAGTTGGCATTAACCCACATTTGACGTGCCGGTACGACAGCCATTAACGATTGTCCGGGGCTCACTGTTTCGCCGACCTGAACACTTCGCTGGGCAATATAGCCGGTAACCGGACTCTTAATATCCGTACGTTTAAGCGCCAACCAGGCTTCTTTAGTTGCATCCGCCGCTTCAACGACTTGTGGCTGACGGTTTAATGGTGTGTTCATTACTAAAGCTTTATTCGCTTTATAAGCCTGGATAGCGGCATTCAATGCCGCTTTGCTACTTATTAACGTATCTTTGGTATGCTCCAGCGTTTCTTTTGAAATAACCCCCTGCTTCGCTAACGGCACTCGACGGTTATAATCTTCTAAAGATTGTTGATACTGAATACGTGCTGAAGCGACTTCGGCACTGTATTGTTTATCCTGTAAGTATAGTTTATTCGTTTGCCGAACAATATTTGCCAGATTATTTTTAGCTTTATTGAGTGCGATAGTGGCATCAGTTTTATCCAGTGAAACTAAAATGTCACCTTGTCGAACGTAGTTCGTATCTTTATGATTAACGACAGTGACACTACCTGAGACTTGTGCAGAAATTGGATCTGCATTCCCCGTGACATAGGCGTCATCTGTACTAATCATGTCTTCTAATTCCATTGACCAATAGGCATAGGCACCTGAAAACGCAATAAATAAAACTACCGCCAATAAAGAAAAGTATTTTCTTCTGTTAGAATGTTTTTTATTTGAATTAATCTGTTCCACTATTATCTCTCATTTCTCATAGATGAAATTTATGAATTGAATGAAAAGAGCATTCATTCTTCATATCAAACACAGTGCATGTGTTGCACATTATCCCAGGAACGTTGGAGGCCTAATTTAAATGAGGTGCAAAAAAAACAACAGAGGACTAAACCGTGGCTTTTGCAATACAATTCTTACGCCTGTAGGATTAGTGAGAAGACTTATAGTGCTAACTTGAAACTATAAATCATCGGTATAATCCCTGATTTTATTGTTGACATTTCATTTATGCCGACTATTTATATGGTATACTTGTCGAATTATCTTAAAGGAAGCTCAGATTTTCTTATTTTTATTGAGAAAATGAGATGACGCCTTATGTCTGTATTACTACAGGGAGAAGGGAGATGCTTCATTGCAAAGGGAATAATCTATGAACGCAATAATTATTGATGACCATCCTCTTGCTATCGCAGCAATTCGTAATTTATTGATCAAAAACGATATTGAAATCTTAGCGGAGTTGACTGAAGGGGGAAGCGCCGTTCAGCGGGTGGAAACACTTAAGCCTGATATCGTCATCATTGATGTCGATATCCCCGGAGTTAACGGTATCCAGGTGTTAGAAACGCTGAGGAAGCGCCAATATAGCGGAATTATTATTATTGTCTCCGCTAAAAATGACCATTTTTACGGGAAACATTGTGCTGATGCTGGCGCTAATGGATTCGTGAGTAAAAAAGAAGGCATGAACAATATCATTGCGGCTATTGAAGCTGCAAAAAATGGCTACTGCTATTTCCCCTTCTCTCTCAACCGGTTTGTTGGAAGTTTAACGTCCGACCAGCAAAAACTCGACTCCTTATCGAAACAAGAAATTAGTGTCATGCGGTATATTCTTGATGGCAAGGATAATAATGACATTGCTGAAAAAATGTTCATCAGCAACAAAACTGTCAGCACTTATAAAAGTCGCCTGATGGAAAAATTAGAATGTAAATCACTGATGGATCTTTACACATTCGCGCAACGTAACAAAATCGGCTAATCACATGAAGTTTTTACCCTATTTTTTTCTTCTCTGTTGTGGTCTTTGGTCGACCATAAGTTTCGCAGACGAAGATTACATCGAATATCGTGGCATCAGTAGTAACAACCGTGTCACACTTGATCCAGTACGTCTGAGCAACAAGGAATTACGTTGGTTAGCGAGCAAAAAAAATCTTGTGATTGCAGTACACAAGTCCCAAACGGCTACCTTGTTGCATACCGATTCGCAGCAACAGGTTCGTGGTATTAATGCTGATTATTTAAATCTTTTAAAAAGAGCGTTAAATATCAAATTAACACTCCGGGAATACGCCGATCATCAAAAAGCAATGGACGCGCTTGCAGAAGGTGAAGTCGATATAGTGTTATCACATTTAGTTACTTCGCCGCCTCTTAATAGTGACATTGCTGCAACCAAACCATTGATAATTACCTTTCCGGCGCTGGTAACCACCCTTCACGACTCAATGCGACCGCTTACCTCACCAAAACCAGTAAATATTGCTCGGGTAGCAAATTACCCCCCAGACGAGGTAATTCATCAATCGTTTCCAAAAGCAACAATTATCTCTTTTACAAATTTATATCAGGCATTAGCATCCGTATCAGCCGGACAGAATGATTACTTTATTGGTAGTAACATCATTACCAGCAGTATGATTTCCCGCTATTTCACTCACTCCTTAAATGTAGTGAAATATTATAACTCGCCGCGTCAATATAATTTTTTCTTGACCAGAAAAGAATCCGTCATTCTTAATGAAGTACTCAATAGATTTGTTGATGCTTTAACAAATGAAGTTCGCTATGAAGTTTCACAAAATTGGCTTGATACAGGAAACCTGGCCTTTCTGAACAAACCATTAGAACTCACTGAACATGAAAAACAGTGGATTAAGCAACATCCCGATTTAAAGGTGCTGGAAAATCCTTACTCTCCTCCCTATTCTATGACGGATGAAAATGGCTCGGTTCGGGGCGTTATGGGGGATATTCTTAATATTATTACCTTGCAAACAGGTTTAAATTTTTCTCCGATCACCGTTTCACACAATATCCATGCCGGAACACAGCTTAACCCCGGTGGATGGGATATAATACCTGGCGCTATTTATAGTGAAGATCGAGAAAATAATGTTTCATTTGCAGAAGCTTTCATAACAACGCCATACGTTTTTGTCATGCAAAAAGCACCTGACAGTGAACAAACATTAAAAAAAGGAATGAAAGTTGCCATTCCATATTATTATGAGCTGCATTCGCAATTAAAAGAGATGTATCCGGAGGTTGAATGGATACAGGTCGATAATGCCAGCGCTGCATTTCACAAGGTTAAGGAAGGTGAACTTGATGCTCTGGTCGCGACACAGTTAAATTCGCGTTACATGATCGATCATTACTATCCTAATGAACTTTATCATTTTCTTATTCCTGGCGTTCCGAATGCATCGCTTTCGTTCGCTTTTCCTCGCGGAGAACCGGAACTTAAGGATATTATTAATAAAGCACTGAATGCAATTCCCCCAAGCGAAGTTCTGCGCCTGACGGAAAAATGGATTAAAATGCCCAATGTGACCATTGACACATGGGACCTATATAGCGAGCAATTTTATATTGTTACGACATTATCCGTTTTATTAGTTGGCAGTAGCCTTTTATGGGGATTCTACCTGTTACGCTCAGTTCGTCGTCGTAAAGTCATTCAGGGTGATTTAGAAAACCAAATATCATTCCGAAAAGCACTCTCGGATTCCTTACCGAATCCAACTTATGTTGTAAACTGGCAAGGTAATGTCATTAGTCATAATAGTGCTTTTGAACATTATTTCACTGCGGATTACTACAAAAATGCAATGTTACCATTAGAAAACAGTGACTCACCCTTTAAAGATGTTTTTTCTAATGCGCATGAAGTCACAGCAGAAACGAAAGAAAATCGAACAATATACACACAGGTATTTGAAATTGATAATGGCATCGAGAAAAGATGCATTAATCACTGGCATACATTATGCAATCTTCCTGCAAGTGACAATGCAGTATATATTTGTGGTTGGCAAGATATTACTGAAACGCGTGATCTAATTAATGCACTCGAGGTAGAAAAAAATAAAGCGATAAAGGCTACCGTAGCAAAAAGTCAGTTTCTGGCAACGATGAGTCACGAAATAAGAACACCAATAAGCTCTATTATGGGCTTCCTGGAACTTCTGTCGGGTTCTGGTCTTAGCAAGGAGCAACGGGTGGAGGCGATTTCACTTGCCTACGCCACCGGACAATCACTCCTCGGCTTAATTGGTGAAATCCTTGATGTCGACAAAATTGAATCGGGTAACTATCAACTTCAACCACAATGGGTCGATATCCCTACTTTAGTCCAGAACACTTGTCACTCTTTCGGTGCGATTGCTGCAAGCAAATCGATCGCATTAAGTTGCAGCAGTACATTTCCTGATCATTACCTGGTTAAGATCGACCCTCAGGCGTTTAAGCAGGTCTTATCAAATTTACTGAGCAATGCTCTCAAATTTACCACCGAGGGGGCAGTAAAAATTACGACCTCCCTGGTTCACATTGATGACAACCACGCTGTTATCAAAATGACGATTATGGATTCTGGAAGTGGATTATCGCAGGAAGAACAACAACAACTCTTTAAACGCTACAGCCAAACAAGTGCAGGTCGCCAGCAAACAGGATCTGGCTTAGGCTTAATGATCTGCAAAGAATTAATTAAAAATATGCAGGGCGATTTGTCATTAGAAAGTCATCCAGGCATAGGAACAACATTTACGATCACAATCCCGGTAGAAATTAGCCAGCAAGTGGCGACTATCGAGGCAAAAGCAGAACACCCCATCACACTACCTGAAAAGTTGAGCATATTAATCGCGGATGATCATCCGACCAACAGGCTATTACTCAAACGCCAGCTAAATCTATTAGGATATGATGTTGATGAAGCCACTGATGGTGTGCAAGCGCTACACAAAGTCAGTATGCAACATTATGATCTGCTTATTACTGACGTTAATATGCCGAATATGGATGGTTTTGAGTTGACTCGCAAACTCCGTGAGCAAAATTCTTCCTTACCCATCTGGGGGCTTACAGCCAACGCACAGGCTAACGAACGTGAAAAAGGGTTAAGTTGCGGCATGAACTTATGTTTGTTCAAACCGTTGACCCTGGATGTACTGAAAACACATTTAAGTCAGTTACACCAGGTTGCGCATATTGCACCTCAGTATCGCCACCTTGATATCGAAGCCCTGAAAAATAATACGGCGAACGATCTACAACTGATGCAGGAGATTCTCATGACTTTCCAGCATGAAACGCATAAAGATCTACCCGCTGCGTTTCAAGCACTAGAAGCTGGCGATAACAGAACTTTCCATCAGTGTATTCATCGCATCCACGGTGCGGCTAACATCCTGAATTTGCAAAAGTTGATTAATATTAGCCATCAGTTAGAAATAACACCTGTTTCAGATGACAGTAAGCCTGAAATTCTTCAGTTGCTGAACTCTGTAAAAGAACACATTGCAGAGCTGGACCAGGAGATTGCTGTTTTCTGTCAGAAAAATGACTAAATAGCGGCTCCCACAATGTTCAAATGTGGGAGCTATTTACCAGCACATCTTACATTTATGATGAGAACTCCTGGCGAATTTGTTCCCCATGCTGGTCGAGCGTTGCCGCTCCCGGCATAACATGCGGGTCCGCGCAGCCGCTGATTTTTATCGGATTACCCGGCATCATTATTCCCCCGGCTTCAATCAACATATTTCTTGCCTGAGTTTGTGGCAATTTAATGGCCTCAGCCACACTTAATAACGGCGCGACGGGTACACCAACTTCATGTATTCTGGCTAACCAAACTTCAGCTGCCTGCGTTTTTAACGTCCGCTCAATATATTGTTTAAGAATAGCCTGGTTTTGTACGCGTAAAATATTGCTGCTAAATCGGGGATCATTAACCAGTTCCGTAAGCTCCAGTGCCTGGCATAACGCAGAAAAAAGCTTGTCATTACCACAACAAATCGTAATCGGCTTATCCTGAGTATTGAAAACATCAAAAGGTGCCATGTAGGGATGGCGATTTCCCAGACGTTGTGGTGACTTCCCTGTCGCGATATATGCCATCAGACCATGCTCCAGAAAACTCAGCGTGGCATCAAACATCGCTATATCGACATGCGCCCCTCTCTGGCTCTTTTCGCGGCCATAAAGTGCACTCACTATTCCGCTGAATAAATAGACACCGCCGCATAGATCCGCAAGAGATGTACCAACGCGCACTGGCGGAGCATCAGGATATCCTGTTTCCATCATTATCCCGCTCATTGCCTGAATGATGGTATCGTAGGCAGGAGCATCTTTTAGCGGACCGGTATGTCCGAAACCTGACGATGAAGCATATATGAGGCGCGGGTTGATTTCTTGAAGCGTTTCCCATGAAAACCCCAGTTTTTCCATTGTACCTGGGCGAAAATTCTCAGCTAATACATCAGCTTGTTTGAGCATATTTATAAATATACTTTTATCGTGATCATTCTTTAAATCAAGAACCACACTCTCTTTGCCATGATTAATAAAACTGTAATAGAGTGACTGTCCATCCACATAGGGACCAAATGTGCGGGTATCATCACCATGACCTGGTGGCTCAACTTTAATTACCCTTGCGCCCATATTACAAAGAAGTTGAGTTCCGAAAGGTCCATTAAGGACATGTGTCATATCGATAACTAATAAGCCTTCAAACGGCCCTTTGCTTTCATTATTTGTCATTTGCTTATGCCTTGAAAAAAGCCGAAGGTGAAAAGACACTTCGGCATTTATGTAAAATCAATAACATGATTAATTATGAAACCAGTCGACTGACATAAATCCACAAGGGAGCCGTGACGACAAAACCCAGTACGCTCACAGCCAATGACGCTGTACCAGTGCGGGTGTAGACATTAAACCGGCTGGCAATAATGATTCCGGAGAATGCCGGCGGTAATGCGCCTGCCAGTACCATCATCTGCAAATGTTCGCTGTTCAAATGACATGCCATACCAACGAGAAGCAGCGCCAGTGGCATCAGAATCAGCTTCAGGAAGGTGTTATAAGCAATTTCGGCACTGAACTCGAATTTATGTGCAGCCAGAGTCAACCCCGCAGCGAATACCGCTACCCCTGAGTTAGCCTTCGCAATCAGATTAAAGGTTGGGTCCCATGCTGCCGGAATTTTTACCCCAACCAACACCAGGATCGTTGCCAGAACAGGTGCCCATACAACTGGCTCCTTTGCCGCAGAAATTAATGCGCTCAGATTACTATTCTTCTTACCATCCGCTCCTGAGGAAGGATTCAGCAAATACAGACCAATAGGAATAGTAATTGCGTTAACAATAATAGAAATAATTGCTACCACTAAACCTGTTGATACGGAATCACCATAAATAGGATCGAGAACTGCAAACCCCAGGAATCCAATGGTAGGTGAACCTGCAATTAATGCACATACAGCTGCTTCTGCATGGGTACGTTTAAAAAATTTGTAGCAACCGAACCAGGAGAAAAAGAAACATCCGACAATAACCACAAGTGATACAAGGGTCAGACGAGTGTCCGCAAAAATCATTTCCCTGTTTGCCCGAGTAATAGATACAAATAGAGCCGCAGGAAGCGCGTAGTTTAATACCAGTTTATTAAATGCCCGAGCTTGATCTTCTGAAAATGTTTCTCGTCTGCCGCTAAAATAACCCAACAGCATGATTACGATAATAGGCAATAAATCGCCAATAAAAAATGTTAGCATAATAGTATTTCCGATAAGGGTCCCCTCACCATCGCATAATGAGTTGGCAAGAGGAGACGATGTCAGTATTTAATTACCAGCGACTTGTTTTGGGTTAAGTTTGGTAATATGGCCACTTTCAGTTCCTGCTGCAGGGTCGATGACCACATTAATAATGGTCGGTTTGCGCGACTGAATACCGGTGGTTAAAGCATGACGAAGTTCATCTGTCGTGGTGACGTTATAGCCAACGCCACGAAACGCATCCATTAATTTGTCATACCTTGCATGGTGCAACAGATCCGTTGGTGATGGTGCACCAGCGCCACTGAGATCAACACCGTCTCCTCTGTAGATGCCGCCATTATTAAAAATAACGATCGTCACCGGCAGGTTATATCGACAAATCGTTTCAATTTCCATCCCACTGAAACCAAAAGCACTATCACCTTCAATGGCGACAACCGGAGAACCAGAAGTCACGCTAGCACCGATGGCATAGCCCATACCGATGCCCATGACACCCCAGGTACCACAATCCAGACGACGACGTGGTTTATACATATCAATAATATTTCGTGCATTATCCAGGGTATTTGCACCTTCATTAACTAAATAAATATCCTGGTTCTCGCGCAATACGTCGCGCACAGCACTTAATGCATTAAAGTAATTTAATGGTTGAGTATCTGTACTTAATTTTTCATGCATTTTTTGTGCATTTTGCTGCTTGTGGATATTTAAAATATCGCGCCATACCAGTGGAGTCGTAAATGTGTTTTGTTTCAGTTCTGCCAGCATACCTTGCATACTGGATGCAATATCACCAACGACTGGCACAGCAATGGGGCGGTTGCTGTCAATTTCCTGCGGTTCAATATCCAGTTGAATAAACTGTGTATCTGCCGCCCATCCTTTTTTACCGTGTGCCAATAACCAATTCAGTCGTGCACCAACAAGCATGACAACGTCAGCATTTGCCAGGGCAAACGAACGCGCAGCTGCCGCAGAAAGTGGATGCGTATCTTCAAGGATCCCTTTCGCCATAGACATTGGCAGGAATGGAATCTGAGTACTTTCAATAAATTCACGAAGCTGTTCATCAGCTTGTGAATACGCCGCGCCTTTGCCAAGGATAATTAATGGCCGTTCAGCTTTTGCTAAAAGCGAAATTGCGCTAGTGACTGACTTCGGGCATGGCAATAATGCTGGCGACGGATTTTCAACTTTAACAATCGTGGTTAACGCTTCGTCTTTTTCCATCGTCGCGGCCAGGACATTTGCTGGCAAATCAAGATAAACTCCGCCAGGGCGACCCGATACAGAGACCCGGATAGCGCGTGCCAATGCAATGCCAAGATCCTGCGGCTGATTAACGCGAAATGCTGCTTTGGCATACGGTTTTGCCGCATTCATTTGGTCCAGCTCTTCATAATCACCTTGCTGTAGGTCGACGATCGCGCGGTCGCTGGAGCCGCTAATCATGATCATCGGAAAACCATTTACCGTTGCGTTGGCCAATGCGGTCAAACCATTGAGGAATCCTGGCGCAGAAACTGTCAGGCAGATCCCCGGTTTTTGGGTAAGAAAACCGCTTGCCGCAGCGGCATAGCCTGCCGACTGCTCATGACGAAAACCAATATAACGAATGCCTTCCGCCTGGGCATGGCGTGCCATATCCGTCACAGGAATACCTACAACACCATAAATAGTGTCAATATTATTCTGTTTTAATGCTTCAACGATGATATGCATACCATCTGTCATTTGAAGTTGATCTGACATGATTAATAACCTCGAAATTTTTATAAATTGGGAGCCAGAAGCCCCCGTTAATATCAGATGGCGTGGTTTTGCTTCATTGCAGCAATTTCATCGTCGCTATAACCCAGCTCCTGCAATACAGCAGCGGTATGTTCACCTAATAGCGGCGCAGCTTTAATATCCGGCGTAAAGGCAGAGAATTTCATTGGACAACCAACGGTCAGATATTTTCCACGCAACGGTTGTTCCACTTCAACAACACTGCCACTTTGGCGCAAAGAGGGATCAAGTGAAATTTCTTTCATACTTAAAACCGGTGCACAAGGAATATCAAACTGAGTCAAATAGGCCACCGCTTCATGTTTATCAATAGTGACAGTGTATTTTTCGATTTCAGCAAAAATATCGAAAATATGTGGCTGTCGTGCATGGGCTGTACTGTATGCCGGATCGGTAATCCATTCTGGTTTGCCGATGGCTTTACAGGTGTTTTCCCAGTTTTGCTCCTGAATAGTGAAATAAATATAGGCGTTAGGATCGGTTTCCCAGCCTTTACATTTCAGGATCCAGCCAGGCTGACCGCCACCACCTGCATTACCACCGCGGGGAACTGCATCACCAAATGTACCATTCGGATACTGCGGGTATTCTTCCAGATAACCCAATTTATCGAGACGCTGCTGGTCACGTAATTTCACGCGGCAAAGGTTCAATACGGCATCCTGCATTGACATGGTGACTCGTTGCCCACGCCCCGTTTTTTCGCGATGCAGCAAAGCAGCAAGTAAACCGATCAGCAAATGCATTCCGGTGTTGCTGTCACCCAACGCTGCAGCGCTTACCAGCGGCGGACCATCCCAAAAACCCGTAGTGGATGCCGCGCCACCCGCTGCCTGAGCAACGTTTTCATAGGCTTTTACATTCACATAAGGCGAACACTCATCAAACCCTTTGATCGAACCAAAAATCAGACGTGGATTGATTTCTTGAATATGCTCCCAGGTGAAGCCCATGTGATCAATGGCCCCTGGATGAAAGTTCTCGACTAAGATATCAGCTTCGCGGATCAGCTTTTCCATTACCTCTTTGCCTTCCGCTGTTTTGGTATTTAACTCAATAGAACGTTTGTTACTGTTAAGCATGGTGAAGTAAAGCGCATCGATATCAGGAATATCTCGCAGCTGGTGACGCGTTACGTCACCAACGCCGGGACGTTCAATTTTAATAACGTCAGCGCCAAACCAGGCCAGCATTTGAGTACAAGATGGGCCAGATTGCACACCGGTGAAATCGAGAACTTTAATTCCTTGAAGTGGAGTTGACATAGCAATACCTATTAGTTAATTAAATATGTGTTAATTTAGCGTTTATTTAAGGCGTAATATCTTCTATAAATAACCCGCAAAATATCGTCGTAGCGGCACTCGATATTTTCACATTCCTGTATCAAGTGCTGAAAATCATTTCATCGCCACTTCCAATTCCTTTCTGCATGGTAAGTAGTGAGGACGAAAAGAAGAATATGATAAATATTGCTTCGCGGTAATCAGAGAGAGCCGCGAGATTTGTGATGTTATTCTTACAACTGTAAGAAGCGCCGGTGATTTACAAGCAAGGGTATGATTACGCTTTTTAAAGCGTACCATAAAACATAACATAATAAATGATTTGTGATGACACGGGATTATTGCGGTTTACTTTGAGGAATATAAAATGCGAGTTTATAGCACCGCGAGCGCCAAATAATTTTATGACCACAACCTGTCGTATTGTGGTCATAAAAAATTGTCGGCTGGAGGGAGTTAAATCCTTTACCTCAATATACTGCCTGTCAGCATTAGTTCACAAACAGTGCTTCGCTATCGACGATGATTCCATCTTCCGCACCTTTAAGCGCCAGGTTTGCCTCGTAGTATTGCTTTTTATCAAGCAGTTTCTGCGCATCAGCAAGTGCATTACGAGTCTGTTTAAGTGGCATCAGATATTGGTTTTCCATTACGCCAACACCGGCCAGGCGAAGCTCTTCCATTGCGCCCTTTTTATCCCCTTTCGCCATTTTTTCATTGGCAATTTTTATCGCGGCTTCTTTTTCGGGAGTTGCTACATAACTCTCAGAAATTCCGACAGATGCATTAATGACAATATATTGGTCATCATTGAGATTGGTCTTTTTACCTGGCTTAGCGAACTTTGCCCATTCGGTACTGTCATCTGACAGCAAAGCGGAAGCTTCATTGGTCAGTTCTTTTGCCTTTTCTGGATCGCCATGAAACAGAGCCAGGCGCGCTACCTGCACGTCACGCATCGCATATAAACCTTGTTCAGAGATACGCTCTGCTGCTGCCGTTTTCTGGGTTTGCTGAACTTGCTGAGTTTGCTGTTGTGCCGCTACCGGTGCATTATCAGCAGCCCATACAGTTGAAGATGCCAGAATTGCTGTGACCATCGTAGCCATAATTAAACGTTTCATACTTACCTCATTCTTTAACAGTTTTAGAAAACGCCGCCATCATATTGGGTGAGCATGAAATGAGAAATCAGAGAGCAACGGTCATTTTGAAAGGGTTATCTTACAGTTGTAGTTATTATCGCAAGAAGTATTTTAGTCTTACAATTGTAGGAATCTGCTTCCTGTCGCAGAGAACTATTCTTATGTACCACAAAGAGATGTCATTTATTATATCGATGTAAATATTGATTAATTATATGTAAATACAGCCATAACATCGTAGGTTCTCAGTGAACCATTTTCAGGATAACTTTCTATGAAAGTAAACTTAATACTTTTCAGCTTATTTTTATTGGTCTCTATTATGGCATGCAATGTTTTTGCATTTTCCATTTCTGGTGGTGTAAGTGAGAGGAGCTATAAAGAGACTGAAAAAACATCAGCGATGACGACCACACACTCTACAAAACTTCAGCCATCACAGGCGATTTTGTTTAAGATGAGAGAAGATGCGCCACCATTAAACCTCACAGAAGAAATCACGCCTACTTATCCGACAAAGGCGAATTATCTTATTCATCCTGTGCGATAGCGTCTGTCACATGGCAGGTGAACAATCATGTCTGATGCTGATGTGAACACCTGCCCAAATGAGCCATCCTGACCCACTATCGCCTGCCATACCCCACCATAAAGCGAATCATCAAGCCACAAGCCGGGGCAAGAAACATAAATATCCCCGTCACCAGTTCATTACCGCCAGTTAACCACATGGTGAAGTAATAAATGAGTGCAGCGAGGATCACCATGCCGAAGAAAGAAGAGACCGCCGATACCACGTTCAGTACCTGACCGATGTAGCCGCTTACGCAGACAATACACAGGGCGAGAAACATCCATAAATAAATCATAGCTCAACCTCCTGCCGCGCTAAAAAACCTGTAACTTCAGTCACTTTAATAGTAAGACAATCCTTAACCTCTGGCAATTTTTGCTAAGCATCAATGAAAACAGCATGTTAAATGCAAGACTGTTGTGTACGGAAAAATATTTACTTTGCACGATTAATAATCAGTAGCTGAAAGCAGTCAGCGAGTGATAAAGTACAGATACCGCATTCATGCTCCTCGTGGTTATGTCCTGACTAGTCTTTACACTCTTTACAGGAACCATTGTCGTACATGATGGCCCAACCAATTGAGTGTACCGCTGTCGACATGGAATCTTCTGCGATACAACAATTCGTATCTACAGAAGGTAACTATGTTTCCACAATGCAAATTTTCCCGCGAGTTTCTACATCCTCGCTACTGGCTCACATGGTTTGGGCTTGGTGTACTCTGGCTTTGGGTACAGCTTCCTTATCCTGTTCTCTGCTTTCTCGGCACGCGTATTGGCGCAATGGCGCGACCATTCCTGAAACGTCGTGAATCTATCGCCCGTAAAAACCTGGAACTTTGTTTCCCGCAGCATTCTGCGGAAGAACGCGAGAAGATGATTGCCGAAAACTTTCGTTCACTCGGCATGGCGCTGGTAGAAACCGGCATGGCATGGTTCTGGCCCGACAGTCGCGTACGTAAATGGTTTGATGTTGAAGGGTTGGATAACCTTAAACGCGCACAAATGCAAAATCGCGGCGTAATGGTTGTCGGCGTCCATTTTATGTCGCTGGAACTGGGCGGCCGCGTGATGGGACTGTGCCAACCAATGATGGCTACCTATCGTCCACATAATAATCAGCTGATGGAATGGGTGCAGACCCGTGGGCGCATGCGCTCTAACAAAGCGATGATCGGCAGAAATAATCTGCGCGGCATTGTCGGTGCACTGAAGAAAGGTGAAGCGGTATGGTTTGCTCCCGATCAGGATTATGGTCGTAAAGGCAGCTCCTTCGCGCCGTTCTTTGCGGTGGAAAATGTCGCCACAACCAATGGCACCTATGTTCTCTCCCGTCTCTCTGGCGCAGCCATGTTGACCGTAACGATGGTAAGAAAAGCGGATTACAGCGGATATCGTTTGTTCATCACCCCAGAGATGGAAGGCTACCCGACAGATGAAAATCAAGCCGCTGCCTATATGAACAAGATTATCGAGAAAGAGATCATGCGCGCACCGGAGCAGTACCTCTGGATCCACCGTCGCTTTAAAACGCGCCCGGTGGGAGAATCGTCGTTGTACATTTAACAAACTGCTCTTACTCTTTCCCTCCTCAAATCGGCCATAATAACCTCATGGTTTTTATGGCTTTTTTCTTAAGGTTTTTTCCTTCGCTGAATATCTAATTATTACCGTCAGAAATTAAACTGTCGCCGATATGAGACACTTGTAAGTTACTAAAAGTAAATAAGAAAATGCCTCTTGTCTCGTTTCAGTTTTAGGCGTACATTAGCGCCGTCTCGAGCAGTTTAGCTCAGAATTCTGGGGTGATGCCCACGGTAAAATACAGGGCTTTTAAGGTCGCTTTGCCCGGTGTCAACTCACTGTATCAGGTGTAATGAAGTCATTCAGGCGTAACAGTAATTACGCGGAGAGATGTAAAGTGAAATATTTCTTTATGGGCATTTCTTTTATGGTCATCGTTTGGGCCGGTACTTTTGCCCTGATGATCTAAAAGCAAACTGTGCAATGAAAAACAGGAGCCATCAGGCTCCTGTTTGCATTTCTGACGACGGTGTTTATTCCGCGTTTTCGTGAATATGTTTGCTGCTGGCGGGTAGTAAACCGTCGGCACGGAACATCGCTTTAATCCCTCTGATGGCCTGACGAATACGGTCGCGGTTTTCAATCAGTGCAAAGCGAACATGCGTATCACCATAGTCGCCAAAGCCAATCCCCGGCGAGACACAAACCTTCGCTTCGTTAAGGAGCTTCTTGGCAAATTCCAGCGATCCCATGGCCGCATATGGTTCCGGGATTTTCGCCCAGACATACATCGAAGCCTTCGGCATTTCAACCATCCAGCCCGCTTCATGCAGCCCTTTAACCAATACATCACGGCGGCGTTTGTACTGTTCGGCAATGTCGCGCACGCACTGTTGATCGCCCTCCAGCGCCGCAATCGCCGCCACCTGCAACGGCGTAAAGGTGCCGTAATCGTGATAGCTTTTAATACGAGCCAGGGCGCTGACCAGCGTTTTGTTGCCAACCATAAAGCCGATACGCCAGCCCGCCATGTTGTAGCTTTTCGACAGCGTAAAGAACTCGACTGCCACATCGCGTGCACCCGGTACCTGCATAATTGACGGCGCTTTCCAGCCATCGTAGACGATATCGGCATAGGCCAGGTCATGGACCACCAGCACATCGTAGCGTTTCGCCAGCGCCACTACTTTTTCGAAGAACTCCAGTTCCACGCATTGCGCGGTTGGGTTTGACGGGAAGCCGAGGATCATCATCTTCGGTTTCGGATAACTTTCACGAATGGCTCGCTCCAGTTCGTTGAAGAAATCGACACCTTCCACCAGCGGCACTGAGCGTACCTGCGCCCCGGCAATCACCGCGCCATAAATATGGATCGGGTAACTTGGATTCGGCACCAGCACCGTGTCACCATGATCCAGCGTCGCCAGCATCAGATGCGCCAGGCCCTCTTTCGAACCAATAGTGACGATGGCTTCTGATTCCGGGTCGATTTCAACGTCGTAGCGATCCTGATACCAGCGGGAAATGGCGCGACGTAACCGCGGAATGCCGCGTGAAGTGGAGTAACCATGCGTGTCCGGGCGCTGGGCCACAGTACATAATTTTTCGACGATATGCGGCGGAGTCGCACCGTCCGGGTTACCCATGCTGAAATCGATAATATCTTCGCCGCGCCGACGCGCAGCCATTTTCAGTTCAGCGGTGATGTTAAAAACGTAGGGCGGGAGACGATCAATGCGCGTAAAGCGACGTTCAGGGCGAGTGTCAGCCATAATTTCCTCAGATTAACGTTAGCGCCCGGACCGTCCGAGCGACGCTGCCACGATGGTGGCTGTTTTGAAAATAGCCTGATTAATTTCTGTCTGTCCAGCGTTTTAGAACATTTTATTAATGACGTTAAATGAGGAACTCTGCTTTAAAAACAGGAAATTTATCTGCGCTAACAAGAAAATTACCACTCATTTTATTAACATAATAATTTCAATAAATTTACTAACCAGAAGTGCATTATCAAGAGATGCATTGCTAATACACCATTTATCTATCAATCCCCTTTTAAAATTGTGGTTTTTCCTCAAAAACGGCCTGCTGGTCATCAGCCTTCAGGTTACCTATCATAGAGGTTTAATCCTTATTCAGAGTCACCCGTGCACGAAATATTCAACATGCTGCTGGCGGTCTTCGATCGGGCAGCGTTAATGCTTATCTGCCTGTTCTTTCTCATCCGTATCCGCCTGTTTCGCGAACTGTTGCACAAGTCGGCGCACTCCCCAAAAGAATTGCTCGCCGTTACCGCCATTTTCTCGCTGTTCGCCCTGTTCAGCACCTGGTCCGGCGTTCCCGTAGAAGGCTCGCTGGTGAACGTACGTATTATCGCGGTGATGTCCGGCGGGATTCTGTTTGGCCCGTGGGTAGGCATCATTACCGGCGTGATTGCGGGTATTCACCGGTATTTAATTGATATCGGCGGCGTGACGGCGATCCCCTGCTTTATCACCAGCATTCTGGCGGGTTGTATATCGGGCTGGATCAACCTGAAAATCCCCAAAGCACAGCGCTGGCGCGTCGGTATTCTCGGCGGCATGTTGTGTGAGACGTTGACCATGATTCTGGTAATTGTCTGGGCACCAACTACCGCGTTGGGGATCGATATCGTCTCTAAAATCGGCATTCCAATGATCCTCGGTAGCGTCTGTATCGGCTTTATTGTGCTTCTGGTGCAAAGCGTTGAGGGCGAAAAAGAGGCCAGCGCCGCGCGGCAGGCCAAGCTGGCGCTGGATATCGCCAACAAAACGCTACCGCTGTTTCGCCATGTCAATAGCGAGTCATTACGCAAGGTCTGCGAAATTATCCGCGATGACATTCACGCCGATGCGGTGGCGATTACTAATACCGATCATGTGCTGGCCTATGTTGGCGTGGGTGAACATAACTATCAGAATGGCGATGACTTCATTAGCCCGACTACCCGTCAGGCGATGAATTACGGAAAAATCATCATTAAAAACAATGATGAAGCCCACCGCACACCAGAGATTCATTCCATGCTGGTGATCCCATTGTGGGAGAAAGGGGTCGTGACCGGAACGCTGAAAATTTACTACTGCCACGCGCATCAGATCACCTCGTCATTACAGGAAATGGCGGTCGGTCTGTCGCAAATCATCTCCACGCAACTGGAGGTTTCACGCGCCGAGCAGCTACGTGAAATGGCAAATAAGGCAGAGCTTCGCGCCCTGCAAAGCAAAATTAATCCCCATTTTCTGTTTAACGCTCTGAACGCTATTTCATCGTCAATCCGTCTGAATCCGGATACCGCTCGCCAGTTGATCTTTAATCTGTCGCGTTATCTGCGCTATAACATTGAATTAAAAGACGATGAGCAAATCGATATCAAAAAAGAGCTGTATCAAATTAAAGACTATATTGCCATTGAGCAGGCCCGCTTTGGTGACAAGCTGACGGTTATCTATGATATTGATGAAGAGGTGAATTGCTGCATTCCCAGCCTGCTGATCCAGCCGTTGGTGGAGAACGCCATTGTCCACGGTATTCAGCCTTGCAAAGGTAAAGGCGTTGTCACCATCAGCGTTGCAGAGTGCGGAAATCGGGTACGCATTGCGGTGCGAGATACCGGGCACGGCATCGATCCAAAGGTGATTGAGCGGGTCGAAGCGAATGAAATGCCGGGCAATAAAATTGGCCTGCTGAATGTCCATCATCGCGTGAAGTTATTGTATGGCGAGGGGCTGCATATCCGCCGCCTGGAGCCGGGGACGGAAATTGCGTTTTACATTCCTAACCAACGCACCCCAGTCGCCTCACAGGCTACGTTATTGCTTTGAGCCGGAGTGATATTGTGAAAGTCATCATTGTTGAAGACGAATTCCTGGCACAACAGGAACTGAGCTGGCTAATTAAAGAGCACAGCCAGATGGAGATTGTCGGCACCTTTGACGACGGTCTGGACGTGTTGAAGTTTTTGCAGCATAACCGCGTCGACGCCATTTTTCTGGATATCAATATTCCGTCGCTGGATGGCGTGTTGCTGGCGCAAAACATCAGCCAGTTCGCCCATAAACCGTTTATTGTGTTCATCACCGCGTGGAAAGAACATGCGGTAGAAGCGTTTGAACTGGAGGCGTTTGACTACATTCTCAAACCGTATCAGGAGTCACGTATTACCGGGATGCTGCAAAAACTGGAAGCGGCCTGGCAACAACAGCAGACCAGCAGTACGCCTGCCGCGACGGTAACGCGTGAGAATGACACCATTAATCTGGTGAAAGATGAGCGAATAATCGTCACGCCAATTAACGATATCTATTACGCCGAAGCGCACGAGAAAATGACCTTTGTCTATACGCGGCGTGAATCCTACGTAATGCCGATGAACATTACCGAATTTTGCAGCAAACTGCCGCCGTCGCATTTTTTCCGCTGCCATCGCTCATTTTGTGTCAATCTGAACAAAATACGCGAAATCGAACCGTGGTTTAATAACACCTACATTCTGCGACTGAAAGATCTGGATTTTGAAGTGCCGGTCAGCCGCAGCAAAGTGAAAGAATTTCGCCAGTTAATGCATCTTTAATCGGGAACTTTCATGAAAGCACCAGGCTTGCCCGCCGATCAACAATTTTTCGCCGATCTGTTCAGCGGCCTGGTGCTTAACCCGCAACTACTGGGGCGCGTCTGGTTTGCCAGCCAGCCTGCCTCGTTGCCGGTGGGCAGTTTATGTATTGATTTTCCCCGTCTGGATATCGTGCTGCGCGGCGAATACGGCAATCTGCTGGAAGCAAAGCAGCAACGTTTGGTGGAAGGAGAAATGCTGTTTATTCCGGCGCGCGCGGCTAATTTACCGGTCAACAACAAACCGGTGATGCTGTTAAGCCTGGTGTTCGCTCCGACCTGGCTTGGGTTATCGTTTTACGATAGCCGCACCACGTCGTTGTTGCATCCTGCTCGCCAGATCCAGCTTCCCAGCCTGCAACGCGGTGAAGGTGAAGCGATGCTTACCGCCCTCACCCATCTTAGCCGTTCGCCGCTGGAGCAAAATATCATTCAGCCGCTGGTGTTAAGTTTGCTGCATCTTTGCCGTAGCGTGGTGAATATGCCGCCGGGCAATTCGCAGCCGCGCGGCGATTTTCTCTATCACAGCATTTGTAACTGGGTTCAGGATAATTATGCCCAGCCGCTCACCCGCGAGAGCGTGGCGCAGTTTTTTAATATCACGCCCAATCATCTGTCAAAACTGTTTGCTCAGCATGGAACGATGCGTTTTATCGAGTATGTGCGTTGGGTGCGAATGGCGAAGGCGAGGATGATTTTGCAGAAATATCATCTGTCAATTCATGAAGTGGCACAGCGTTGCGGTTTTCCGGATAGCGACTATTTTTGTCGCGTTTTCCGGCGTCAGTTTGGTCTGACGCCGGGAGAGTACAGCGCCCGTTTTCAGGGCTAACGTCAGAAGGTTAATTCTGTTTCCAGCAGCGTCAGGATACTTTGTGCATCTTGCGCGGCAAACAACGACTGGCGGAAGTTTTTATTCACCAGTTTACGCGCCAGCTGCGAGAAGACTTTCACATGATTCATCCCTTCGTTAGCACCCAGCGTCAGCATGATCACCAGTTCGACTTCGCCCATTTCTGACTGCCAGCCAATCGGTTTCGCCAGCCGGGCAATGCTGATACTGGAATGACGGATCCACTGAGATTTGGTGTGCGGGATCGCTACGCCAAAACCAACGCCGGTGGTAACAATCTCTTCCCGCTGCCAGACATCTTCTTCCAGCTCAAACGGATGTTCAGTGCGCCCGTTAACGCCGAGGTTGCCGCACAGGAACTGGATCGCCTGCTCTTTATTGCTAAAATCCTGATCAACAAAGATATTCTCCAGCGCCAGCTGTGGGCGAACGTCTTCTTCCGGCGTAAAGGCGGTGAGTAACGCTTCAATTTCCTGCGCACTGCGGCATTCACATGCCTGACGCGCCAGTTCCCGACACGCCTCGCTATCCAGTTGACGAAGCTGGCTTTTCACCGCCGGAATACGCGGGCTACTCATACTCAGCTCATCCAGGCCCAGCCCAAGCAGTAGCGGCAGATAACGGCTTTCACCGCCCAGTTCACCGCAAATGCCTACCCATTTGCCCCGCTGATGCGCAGTGGTAACTATTTGCTGCAACATGCGCAGGAACGATGGCGTAATCGGGTTATATAGCGGCGATACGCGCGGGTTATTACGATCGACCGCATACAGATACTGGGTCATATCGTTGGAGCCGATACTGAAGAAATCGACCTCATCGCAGAAGTGGTCGATGATGTAGCACACCGACGGAACTTCCACCATGATCCCAAGCGTAATCGTCTCTGCATGACGCAGGCCATCGCGCTTAAGCTCAACGATCGCTTTTTGGATCTCGCCTTTCACCCATAAGATCTGATCGAGGCTGTGAACCATCGGGATCATCAACTGGGCGTTGCCGAAACTGGCGGCGCGCAAAATGGCCCGCAGTTGAGTGCGGAACAGGCCAGCAAATTCCGGGTAAATACGTACCGCGCGATAGCCGAGGAACGGGTTCTCTTCCTGGGGAATATTCAGATAAGGAATGCTTTTATCGCCGCCGATGTCCATCGTGCGGAAGATAATCGGCTTGTCGCCCGCCGCCAGTAGCACCTGCTGGTAGGCTTCAAATTGCTCCTGCTCGTCCGGCGCGCTGTCGCGATCCATATAGAGCATTTCGGTACGGAACAGCCCGACACCTTCCGCGCCGTTGGCAAACGCGCCTGGCGCTTCCAGAGCGGTGCCGATATTCGCCGCAATATCAATACGCTTGTTATCACGGGAATAGGCCAGCTGCGCGGCAGCCTGCGCCTGTTGTTTTTGGCGTTTATCCGCCAGCGTCTGCGCGACCTGATAATAACCGCTCACCGCGTCATTCGGGTTAATCGCCAGCACGCCGCACTGGGCGTCAAGCACTGCAGGTTGCCCGGCATAACGGGCAATCGCATCCAGCGGCAAGCCACTCAGTACCGGGATCGCCGAGGCACGGGCCAGAATCAGTGTATGCGAGGTGCGCCCGGTTTTCTCCAGAATCATGCCCGCAAGATTTTTCAAATCAAGGCTCAAAAACTGGCTTGGGGTTAAATCTTCAGCCACCAGAATGGTCGGTTTTTCAAGCACCAGCTTGTTGCGCGGCTTCAGTTCCGGCCAGGTGATATGCAGCAACTGTTCGCTGATATCGCGAATGTCGCTAACACGTTCGCGCAGATAATCGCTGGCAGAGGCAGAAAGTTTGGCGCAAACCTGCTCCATATTGCTGATGATCGCCGCCCCCAGCCCCTGATGCTGTTCTGTCATCAGGCGACGGATATTGCCTGCAAATTCATCATCCTGAATCAGCGACAAATGGGCGCTGAGGATAGTTTTGCTTTCGCCGTCACGCTCACGCAATTGCTGGTTCAGTTGCTCGGCAAGCGTTGCCAGGCTGTGCTCCAGCCGGGTGGAATCTTGCGCACTGGCGGGGATTGCCCGATAACTGTCGAGGCTGTCGCTTTGTAACAGGGTCAGCGTACCCACGCCGACGCCGCTTGCCAGCACATTGCCGTACAGTAAATCCGGGTTAAGGCGGCTTAATGAACGCGGCAGCGGATGCGCCGTCAGTTCTGCCTGCGTAGGCTGAACGCTGTCGCTGTCGATAAAGCGCACCTGGATGTACTCTTCCAGCACGCGCCGCGCCTGCTCTTCATCGCTGCCGCTAATGTTCAGGCTGCAACTGTCATTAAATAGGGTGCCGGTGCCAATCAGCGCCAGCGAGCTTTTCGCATCTGCCTTTGCGTTCTGGCGATGGTTAATAAAAGTGATTTCGCTTTGCCACTGGCTGCACTGTTCTTTAAGTTCCCACGCCGGACGAGCATGTAGACCGTTAGGCAAAGGACAGAGAAATTGAATCGTTAACATAACCGCTCCGGGTTAATCAGGAGATCATCTGAAATCCGTCAGTTGAACAACCGTCTCACGCGTAAGACGTTGAATAAGGGCAGATAAAAGTTGCTGCATCTGCAAAATGTCGCGGCAATCGGCAATCGATGCGGCGCAATGTCCATGGCGGGTTGCTGGCCCCATCACCACTGTGGGCACGCCGGTGCCGGTTAAGTGCACCGCCCCGCCGTCCGTGCCGCCGTTGCTGAACATATCTGCCTGCAACGGCACGCCAATTTCTGCCGCCACGGTTTCGACCCAGGCGGTAAGTTTTGGCGGCGCAATCAGCGACTTGTCGCTTAACACCAGCATCGGCCCGTTACCAATCTGGCGATGGTTAGCCGCGCCATAATCAAAGTTTTTCGCCCAGCAGGCGGTATCAAGCACAATGGCGACGTCCGGCGACACCGCGCGGGTGGCAGTTTGCCCGCCGCGTAATCCCACCTCTTCGCTGGAACTTGCCACCAGCCACACTTCCGCAGGTAGTTCGGCGTCGTGCAGTTCGCGCAGTAACGTCACCAGCAGATAGCAACCGAGGCGGTCATCAAAGGCTTTCCCCATCACTCGCTGGTGAGGGAGAACCTGAAAAGTGGTATCAAACGTGACGCGATCGCCGGGACGAATTCCCGCCTGCATCACTTCGTCATAGGAGCGCGCACCAATGTCCACGCGCATGGCGCTGACGTCATTCCCCTGCCGGTCGCCGTCAAGCAGGCCTGGAATTTTGCACTCTTCACGGGTGGTGATGCGCACCGGCTGCAGCTGGCGGGCAGCCATGCGTACGTTGCCAACCGGCAGCACATCAATCGCCCCTTCGCGGGAGATGCTGCGCACCATAAATCCCACTTCGTCCATATGCGCACAGATCATCACCTTCGGACCTGTCGATTCATTCAGGCGGATCAGCACCGATCCCAGACCATCAAATCGCACTTCTTTTTGCAGGCGATCCGCTTCTTCCAGCAGGATCTGCCGCACTTCCTGTTCCGAGGAGGCGATCGCATCTGCCTCGCTCAACGCTTTTAATAGCGATAAATCCATTATGCCTCTCCCGTGAGCAACACTGTTTTCGGCATGGCGTAGAGCACTTCTGCGCCTTGCGGGGTAACCAGCACAACATCTTCGATGCGCACGCCCCCTTGCCCTGGCAAATAAATCCCCGGCTCCACGGTCAGTAACATGCCTGGCTGTAGCGTCGTGGTGTCCCGCGGTGAAAAACGCGGATCTTCATGAACTTCAATGCCGATAGCGTGACCGGTGTTATGACCGAAATAGTCGCCATAACCTGCTTCTGTAATGACCCGGCGCGCGGCATCGTCAACCTGCTGGCAGCGCACGCCGGGGCGAATCGCGGAGATTGCTGCGAGCTGTGCCTGCAGGACAATTTGATAGACGTTAAACAGCGGGTGAGATTCGGCGCTCACCCCTTCGCCATTCACCAGCAAGGTGCGCGTCATATCAGAGCAGTAGCCCTGATACAGCGCACCGAAATCGAGAGTGACAAACTCGCCCGCTGCAACAATCTTGTCGCTGGCTTTGCCGTGCGGCAGCGCCCCACGCCAGCCACTGGCGACAATGGTGTCAAAAGAGGCTTTTTCTGCGCCCTGCTGGCGCATAAACCACTCCAGTTCAGCGGCTATCTCGCGCTCGCTCATCCCCGCCTGAATAAAGCGGCGAATATGCTCTGCACCGCGATCAGCAATCCCACAGGCGAGGCGGATTTTCTCCACCTCCTCTGGCGTTTTGATTTGCCGCAGCACATCCGGCGTGGCGCTAACCAGTTTCGCATTGAGTTCAGACTGCCAGCGGTGCGCGGTTTCCCAACTCACCTGCTGGCCCTCAAAACCGAGCGTTTGCAACTGTTCATCGGCAATGATTTGATTGACGATAGTGGTAAGCGTGTTCGTCGCGTCAAGCAAATGCAGCTGGTAGCCTTGCGCACGGGCTTCCACCTCAACGTAATAGCGCGAATCCACCAGAATGTGCGCACTTTCACGGCTAATCACCACATAACCTGATCCGGTGGAGATCCCCAGATGCGGCTGTTTGTTCTGCCGTGAGGAGAGAAGCACTGCATCCAGTTGTTGCGCCTTAAGCCAGTCGCGCAGCGAAGCGAGTAATGTCATCTGGATTTTCCTTCTTACAGGCTATCGATTAACAATTTGCCTTTACGGAACATCATCAGACGCAGGAACACCACCATCAGCGCAGTTATGACTGCCCCCAGCGCGATCCCCGCCATATAGACGCCCAGGTTAGTGACCAGCGGCCATGCCCAGATAGCGGACTCCGGGAACCATTGCACTGCGCCCAGCCAGACAGCGGCGGTTGAGCCGACAATAGCGCCGACCATATACGACGGAATGGCGGTGATGGGGCTTTCCAGCGCAAACGGAATCGCACCCTCACTGATCCCCATAAACGCCAGGAACATGGCGGTCTTACCCTGCGGATAAAGTTGAGCGTTGAACAGGCGTTTGCCGGTTAAACGACGGTCGATAATGGTCGCCAGCCCCAGACCAATCGGCGGAATAACGATAGCGATAGAACGAGCGGTGACCGGTAATACGTGGTCAGTGGTAAAGCTGAAGGCAACAAAACCTGCGGCTTTGTTGATCGGGCCACCAAGGTCGATTGCTGTCGCCGCGGCGATCCCCATTGCGTACATCAGCGCGCCCTTCTCACCTGCGGCAGTCAGCACAGTACGGATACCGCCGTTGATCCAGCCACCAAAGGGGGTGATGACGTAGTACATCGCCAGCATGACAAAAATGGCGGAAAGAATCGGGAGCAAAAATGTGGTTTTGAACGCTAACAGGAAATCCGGTAACTGGATTTTCTGGTTCATCCACTTCACAAGGTAACCCGCGACGATAGAAATAATCAGCGCACCAATGAAGGTGGACGGCACCGGCGAAGAGGTCGCCCATTGCATAGTGCTGGGATCGAAGTTCAGCAGTTGCGTCGGCTGGGTAGACATCAACCCGCCGATAAAACCAGCCGGGAACGCCAGTTTGCCACCGATAGAGTTCGCCACAAAAGCAGCAAACATCGGAATGGCAAAACCAAACAACACGCCGCCGAAGGACTGCGACAGCCAGGCAAATTTAAGTAAGGAGAGGTCGAAACCGGAGAATTTCCCGCTATTAAGAGCATCCATGATGCCGATCTCAGCAGGAATTTTAAGCCAGCTATAAGCAATCAGCTGGCTGAAAGCGAGGATCACACCGCCCATAATTAAGGTCGGCACCATGCGTGAAATCCCTGACATCACATGCTGCGGGAGTTCACCCCAGAAGCTGGTTTTAGAGGCCTGCGGATTCTTAACTGCCGCTGCCGCACCGGATGCGCCAGGCACAACGGTTGCACTGCGTTTTTTAATGGCCATAACAATTATCCCTGTCGAATATTACTGTTGTTCAGAGGCAATCATCTCTTCGATTTCTTTGATGATGCCCGCAGCGTTTTTAATTGCGTCCTGCAAAGTGATTTCATAAACGTCGCGTGATTCGAAACGTTCGTTATCTTCCGGGGTAACTGCCACGGAGTGGATGATGATGGTCGCTTCGGCGATATCCTGCGCCGTCAGGCGATTCTGGATACCGTCCGCGCCCTGGGTTTCAATTTTCACTTCATAACCGGCTTCTACCGCCGCTTCTTCCAGCGCCTGAGCGGCCATAAAGGTGTGAGCCAGGCCCATCGGGCAGGCACATAAGGCAATCAGTTTCTTACTCATCGTTAATTCCTCGTTCAGTGATAGTTGACGAGTGAAATTATGAACGTGCAAAACAAATCGCCGTTACCAGACAAATAATGCATTTACTGGAGAATTAATCCCGCTGTACGGAAGTGTGACGCAGGTCGGCCTTGTGAGGGGACACAAAGAAAAATTGAATAAACTGTATGATTTAAAAGATTATCGGGAGAGTTACCTCCCGATATAAAAGGAAGGATTTACAGAATGTGACCTAAGGTCTGGCGTAAATGTGCACCGGAACCGAGAAGGCCCGGATTGTCATGGACGATGAGATACACCGGAATATCATGGACATATTCTTTAAAGCGCCCTTTATCTTCAAATGCGGCACGGAAACCGGAGGCTTTGAAGAACTCAAGGAAGCGCGGCACGATACCGCCCGCAATAAACACGCCGCCAAATGTCCCGAGATTGAGCGCCAGATTGCCGCCAAAACGGCCCATAATGACGCAAAACAGCGACAATGCGCGGCGGCAATCGGTGCAGCTGTCAGCCAGCGCGCGTTCGGTAATATCTTTTGGCTTGAGATTTTCTGGCAGGCGGTTGTCAGCTTTCACAATTGCGCGATACAAATTCACCAGCCCAGGGCCAGAAAGCACGCGCTCCGCCGAAACATGACCAATTTCCGCACGCAATATTTCGAGGATAATGGCCTCTTCTTCACTATTCGGCGCAAAATCAACGTGACCGCCTTCGCCTGGCAAGCTTACCCAACGCTTATCGACATGGACCAGATGCGCAACCCCAAGCCCCGTTCCGGCACCGTAAACCGCAATAGGCTTACCTTCGACCGGTTCTGCGCCACCAAACTGAATCAGATGCTCTTTTTTCAGCATCGGGATCGCCATCGATACAGCGGTAAAATCGTTAATAATTTCCAGATGGCTAAAACCGAGATTCTTTTTCATTTCGGCAATTGAGAACGCCCAGGTATGGTTGGTCATCGCCACCCAGTCACCGGTAATTGGGCAAGCGATGGCAATACAGCCGTCTTTCACCTCGACCTTATGTTCTTCAAGATAAACGCGAATGACCGCTTCGAGGCTGGGGTAATCAAGCCCTGAATAGGTCTTAGCCTGCGAGATTTCACCACTGGCAATATCACACAGAGCAAGACGTGCGTTGGTGCCGCCCACATCACCGACTAATGCATACTTTGTCATTCTTCAACTGCTCCGCTAAAGTCAAAATAATTCTTTCTCACACTGTAAATACCTGGGGGCATAACAACAACGCCGGAAAGGCAGGCTCCCTGTAAATATCGATCTGGGTCACACAGTTACTTTATCGTTTCAGCACCAATTGCAGCGATGCCTTTTTGCAAGCTGGGCAAACTAAGTATCTGACCCCGCATAAGGAATAGAACATGCTCCATCCGCGAGCCAGAACCATGTTGTTATTATCGCTCCCCGCCGTGGCAATTGGGATTGCGTCCAGTCTTATTCTGATTGTGGTGATGAAAATCGCCTCGGTATTACAGAATTTGCTCTGGCAACGACTGCCGGGAACTCTGGGGATAGCCCAGGATTCACCCCTCTGGATCATCGGTGTATTAACGCTAACGGGTATTGCGGTGGGGTTGGTTATCCGTTTCAGCCAGGGTCATGCCGGACCAGACCCCGCCTGTGAACCGCTGATCGGCGCACCGGTTCCGCCCTCTGCGCTACCTGGACTTATCGTAGCATTAATTCTCGGTCTTGCTGGCGGCGTCAGCCTGGGGCCGGAACATCCGATCATGACCGTCAATATCGCCCTTGCGGTTGCCATTGGCGCTCGTCTGTTACCGCGCGTCAACCGAATGGAGTGGACTATTTTAGCCTCTGCCGGAACCATCGGCGCGCTGTTTGGTACACCTGTTGCGGCGGCGTTGATATTTTCGCAAACCTTAAATGGCAGTAGTGAAGTTCCGCTATGGGATCGTCTTTTTGCGCCGTTAATGGCGGCAGCAGCTGGTGCACTTACTACCGGATTATTTTTCCATCCTCATTTTTCACTGCCCATTGCTCATTACGGACAGATGGAAATGACCGATATTCTCAGCGGCGCAATTGTCGCGGCGATTGCCATCGCCGCAGGGATGGTTGCCGTATGGTGCTTACCACGGTTGCACGCGATGATGCATCAAATGAAAAATCCGGTGCTCGTGCTGGGTATTGGCGGATTTATTCTCGGTATTCTGGGGGTTATTGGTGGACCAGTTTCGCTGTTTAAAGGGCTGGATGAGATGCAGCAGATGGTGGCAAATCAGGCTTTCAGCACCAGCGATTACTTTTTGCTGGCGGTAATTAAACTTGCCGCCCTGGTCGTTGCTGCCGCCAGTGGCTTTCGCGGTGGGCGAATTTTCCCGGCAGTGTTTGTCGGCGTGGCATTAGGGTTGATGCTGCATGAGCACGTTCCCGCCGTACCAGCGGCAATAACCGTTTCTTGCGCTATTCTCGGCATCGTGCTGGTGGTAACACGCGATGGCTGGTTAAGTCTTTTTATGGCGGCAGTCGTTGTACCCAATACCACATTGCTACCGCTGCTCTGTATCGTCATGCTTCCGGCATGGCTGTTATTAGCAGGTAAGCCGATGATGATGGTCAATCGTCCGAAGCAACAGCCCCCCCACGATAACGTTTAGCAAAAAATGCTCTCCTTTATGATTTAAGAGTTATGGCGATGATACGGGGCTTTACCTCCCCGTAATATTGCGTTAACAGGCCGCTGACGGCTTCGATCGTGAAGGAGAATAACAATGTTCAGGTCACTGTTTCTGGCGGCCGCCCTGATGGCATTTACCCCGCTTGCAGCAAACGCAGGTGAAATCACCCTACTGCCATCAATCAAATTACAAATTGGCGATCGCGATCATTACGGTAATTACTGGGACGGTGGTCACTGGCGAGATCGTGATTACTGGCATCGCAATTATGAGTGGCGCAAAAACCGCTGGTGGCGTCATGATAATGGCTATCATCGTGGCTGGGATAAGCGTAAAGCGTATGAGCGTGGCTATCGTGAAGGCTGGCGCGATCGTGACGATCATCGCGGAAAAGGCCGCGGACATGGACACCGCCATTAAACACATTCGCCAATGGAGCACAATGCCTGATGCGACGCTAGCGCGTCTTATCAGGCCTACAAACCGGCTCTTTAACGCGTAGGGCGGGTAAGGCGTTTACGCCGCATCCGCCAATAGTGCCAGATGCGACGCTCATTCAACTACAATCCCAGTGCCGTACCCACCAACAACCAGATATTCAGCGCCACTACCAGCACCACAATCACCCAGCCTGTCTGTTTTACGCGTTTGCTGTTCACCAGATCGCCCATCAACTTGCTGTCACTGGTGAAAATCAGCAGTGGAACCAGCGCCAGGGCGATACCAAAACTTAACAGCACCTGACTCATAACCAGAATCCGTGTCGGATCTAATCCCATCAGAATGACAATAAATGACGGCAACATGGTGACTGTACGACGCACCCACAGCGGGATATGGAAGCGAATGAACCCCTGCATCACCACCTGCCCCGCCAGTGTCCCCACCACCGTTGAGGACAGTCCGGCAGCAACCAGGCTTAATCCAAAGACCGTTGCCGCAGCATGGCTTAACAACGGTTGCAGCGTCAGATATGCCTCATCAAGATCGGCAACACCAGTATGACCAGAAAAGTGGAACGCCGCCGCAGCTGTAGCCATCATCGCCAGATTGACAAAACCGGCAATAGTCATGGCGATAGCCACATCCCATTTGGTGGCGGAATAACGTTGTTGACGCGAACCGCCATGTAAATGCTGAGTGAGCGAAGAGTGCAAATAAATCACATGCGGCATAATCGTCGCCCCTAACACGCCTGCTGCAAGGAAGACCGCTTCCGAAGTAGGTAAACTCGGGATCACCATTCCTTTACCCAGCTGCGCCAGGTTAGGCTGGGAGAAAATCAACTCGACAATGTAAGCCGCGGCAACAAACAACAGTAACCCGCCAATCACTTTCTCCAGCGGTTTTTGCCCGCGACGTTGCAGCATTAAAATCAGGAAAGTCGCGATCCCCGTCAGCACCGCACCTTGCAACAACGAAACACCAAGAATGAGTTTAAAACCGATCGCCGCACCAATAAATTCCGCCAGGTCGGTTGCCATCGCAATAATTTCTGCCTGAACCCAATAGAACCACACTACGGGACGCGGATAGTGATCGCGAATTTGCTCCGCCAGATTTTTACCGGTGGCAATCCCTAGTTTGGCAGAGAGGATCTGAATCAACATCGCCATCAGGTTGGCCCAAACGACAACCCACAGGAGCTGATAGCCGAAGCTGGCACCCGCCTGAATATTGGTCGCAAAGTTACCGGGATCGATATAACCAATCGCCGCAATGAACGCAGGTCCCATTAATGCGAGCCTCGTCTTGCGCGCCGCCCGTCCGCTGCTACTCTCAACGCGATAGTTCGTCATCTTGTGCCTCTAAAACATAGCCTTTGCTATGTTTCATGCTATGCCAAACGAGAATGATTATCAAATTCATTTAAATGGGTTGTGGTGATTTCTTTGATAGACCAGGATTATGACTACGAAAAGATTGATGACTTGAATGTTATGGTTATGTTTAATGTTAGCACATTTACATAACTTTCAGCTTCCATACACAACATAGCAGAAATGTATGACAGATCACTATTTTTGAAGCTTGTCACAGGACGTCATTATAGTGTGTGTCAGATCTCGTTTTCCTTAACCATGTTACATAGAATGTGCACGGAAATTTAACCTGCCTCATATTTGGAGCAAATATGGACCGCGTCCTTCATTTTGTACTGGCACTTGCCGTTGTTGCGATTCTCGCACTGCTGGTAAGCAGCGACCGCAAAAAAATTCGTATCCGTTATGTTATTCAACTGCTTGTTATCGAAGTGTTACTGGCGTGGTTCTTCCTGAACTCCGACGTTGGTTTAGGCTTCGTGAAAGGCTTCTCCGAAATGTTCGAAAAACTGCTCGGATTTGCCAACGAAGGGACTAACTTCGTCTTTGGTAGCATGAATGATCAAGGCCTGGCATTCTTCTTCCTGAAAGTGCTGTGCCCAATCGTCTTTATCTCTGCACTGATCGGTATTCTCCAGCACATTCGCGTGTTGCCGGTTATTATCCGCGCAATTGGTTTCCTGCTCTCCAAAGTCAACGGTATGGGCAAACTGGAATCCTTTAACGCCGTCAGCTCCCTGATTCTGGGTCAGTCTGAAAACTTTATTGCCTATAAAGATATCCTCGGCAAAATCTCCCGTAACCGTATGTACACCATGGCAGCAACGGCGATGTCCACCGTATCTATGTCCATCGTTGGTGCATACATGACCATGCTGGAGCCGAAATATGTCGTTGCGGCGCTGGTACTGAACATGTTCAGCACCTTTATCGTGCTGTCGCTGATCAACCCTTACCGTGTTGATGCCAGTGAAGAAAACATTCAGATGTCCAACCTGCACGAAGGTCAGAGCTTCTTCGAAATGCTGGGTGAATACATTCTGGCAGGTTTCAAAGTTGCCATTATCGTTGCCGCGATGCTGATCGGCTTTATCGCCCTGATCGCCGCGCTGAACGCACTGTTTGCCACCGTTACTGGCTGGTTTGGCTACAGCATCTCCTTCCAGGGCATCCTGGGCTACATCTTCTATCCGATTGCATGGGTGATGGGTGTTCCTTCCAGTGAAGCACTGCAAGTGGGCAGTATCATGGCGACCAAACTGGTTTCCAACGAGTTCGTTGCGATGATGGATCTGCAGAAAATTGCTTCCACGCTCTCTCCGCGTGCTGAAGGCATCATCTCTGTGTTCCTGGTTTCCTTCGCTAACTTCTCTTCAATCGGGATTATCGCAGGTGCAGTTAAAGGCCTGAATGAAGAGCAAGGTAACGTGGTTTCTCGCTTCGGTCTGAAGCTGGTTTACGGCTCTACCCTGGTGAGTGTGCTGTCTGCGTCAATCGCAGCACTGGTGCTGTAAGCACCATACATAAAAAAGCCGGGGATAATTCCCCGGTTTTTTTACGCCTGTTAATCAGCTAATGGCTGCGGGCGACCAATCAAATACCCTTGCAGATATTGCACCCCGAGCTTATGCAATAGCGCCTGCTGCTGTTGCGTCTCGACAAACTCCGCGACCACACTCAATGACTTCGCTTTCGCCAGATCGGTAATTGATCTCACAATCATCGCATCCAGCGTGTTCGTGACAATATCTTTCACAAAGACGCCATCAATTTTGATGATATCAGCCTGCAAACGCTTTAACCGTTCGTAGTTGGCATATCCGGTGCCAAAGTCATCAATCGCAATCCGGAAACCAAACTTATGCAGCTGCTCGATGTTGTACATGCTGCTTTCTGCGTTAGAAAACGCCTGCTCCTCGGTGATCTCAAGAATGACCGCCTGCGGGGAGATGTGATAACGCTTAAACAGACGAATAATCCGCCCGGCAATATTCTTTTGCAGCAGCGTGAGCGGCATTAAATTGACTGAAAAGCGCGGTCCTTTTTTGTCGCAAGGGTGTGTTGCCAGCCACTTCAACAAGGATTCCAGCACTTGCAAATCAAAACGCGCGCTAAGGTTAAACTGAGCAATAAGGGGCAGAAACTTATCCGGGGTCATAATGCCGCCGTCATATTTCAGTCGCGCGAGGATCTCATCATAACCTTCACCCTCTTTGTTGCGAATTGGCTGGGCGTAGAGCAGCAAATCACCCTGATCTAACGCCGTGCGAATGGTATTCAGCAATAGCACCTGTTTAGTGGTCTGCCCGGAAACCATCTCCTCTCTGCTATCCAGCGCCAGCACATGATGATGTGCGCAGGATTGCTCCGCCAGCCAGCTTAACTGCCCCAACAAGGGTTGCAGGGTTTCCTGATTTCCATCAAAACGCCCCCAGGCAGCACCATAGCCCATATCCAGCCCGGTATTGTTCCAGTGAATTTGCCGACTATTCAGGATGTTAACCATATGCTGGAGTCGCCCTTCCGTTTCCGGCCCGCTCAGCACTAACAGCAGTTCACTACCCGGCAATTGATACAACTTTTCGTTTTCCTGCATCAACGGCAGCAGCGTACGGCAAATTGAGCGGATACAGTGAACGCGCATCATTAAGCCGTAATGACGACTCATAAACTCAAGATTATCAATGCGCAGGCAGCAAAAACTCTTGCCCGCCTCTTGCTCCGGCGCTTGTTCCAACGCACGAAAGTTGGGTAGGAGCGTTAACGGATCTGTCAGCGCCTGCAAATGCCAGCGGCGATTAAGCCATTCACTGCGATGATAAATGCGCACCATATAGAGCAGGCAAACGCTAAAGGAAATCAGCACCGCAAGAATAAATGCCAGCGAATATTCGGTTTCCACCCCTTGCAAAAAGTTCTGGTTGTAATTCAGAAGGCAAAGCGTTGAAACAGCCCAGGTGAGATTTAAAAACGGATAGCGAAGCTTACCGACCCCGAGGGTAAAGATGATGAAGAAAACGGGTACCAGGTAACCGGCAATAAAGTCGTTTTCATAAGGTGTGCACAACAGAAGTAGCAGCACGCTTAACGCTGCCAGCCAGCTTAAGGTAAATGCGCGTTTCTCTTTGCCCAACGACGGAGCGATATCCCTGCGCCACAATATCTGCGCAAAGTGGGGACTTACAATCATGCGAGTGAGATAGTAGAAAAGCATGTTGTAAATCAGCACAGCGGTGAAAAGGCTTAGCAAATCAACGACCGTGAAAATGGCATCCGCATCGCCGAAAAAGGTGGATATCTTTAGCGGGAAATCAAAGAAGCTCCCCACAAGATACATGCTGCATTTGATGCCGATCGGCGTCACCAAACCAAGCCAGAACAGACGTTGCCAGACATATCGGCTGGTCAATCCATAACGCCAACGCGTCCCCAGCTGCCAGCGTAATATTGCGCAGGCACACAACACGACAAACGTCTGGCTACCGAGCATGACCGCAGTCTGTAAAAAAGAGAGATGAAAGTTCCACAGATTGGTGCAAAACATCCCGCATAAAACGGGAACGACACCGCGCCAGCCAAAGATAAACAAGATTGACAGCATTACGCACAGTGGCATCCACGCCAGAAAGATATAACTGGAATGGATAATGGCAAGTGGCGAAATAAAACGGGATAGCTGAATAAGTACCACGGTGAGCGTAAACGCTAGTGTGAATATCTTGATATTTTTTATCAGGTTATGCTCCACAAACATGAGTACACTACTCTCACTGATCGGGGTTTTCAGGCACACAAATAATAAGTTTATTCGCATCGCGAAGCAAACAGGGGGCCAGCCTGTTACCGATTTTTCATCCAATGATGCTTTCACCAGGCGGCACTAACCCGGACGTAGACTGTATTACAAAAGCGGCAAAAAGCAGAGACAAAAAACCCCCGCTTTGCAGCGAGGGTTGGAAATTTGGTGGAGCTAAGCGGGATCGAACCGCTGACCTCTTGCATGCCATGCAAGCGCTCTCCCAGCTGAGCTATAGCCCCACGATGCGTTTACGTACCAAGTTTGCTGGGTGCAAAATTTGGTGGAGCTAAGCGGGATCGAACCGCTGACCTCTTGCATGCCATGCAAGCGCTCTCCCAGCTGAGCTATAG